>JAESQE010000656.1 GCA_016765335.1 Planctomycetaceae bacterium | reverse complement strand
TTCCAGAGCCTTTTTATAGTGAGGCTGTATCAATTGCCAGTGAACTGGAGCGCACAAAATGAATATATATTATTCAGCAGAAGAATTAACTTGGCGCTGTAGTGATTACGGCGAGCATGTTGATTCGGTTATTGAGCACGTCAATGCTGGCAACGCTGTTACTTACAGCAAAACACAGGTTGATACTGCAATGACGTTTCTTGCAATGATCGACGATGACAGTGATGAAGCAAGTGCAATCTTTTCACGAATGATTCCGGCAAATATTCACGACGCAAAAGTAATAGACGATAAAATTAAAGAGCTAGCAGAAGAAGCAGCTCGCAGCTATAAGGGGCAGTATAATGGATAGTACCGAAGTAATTAAGCAAGAGCCAAAGGCAGTCGTGCAGGTAGCAAGTGCGCAAGGCTTGCTTGAGATGGCGATCACGTCAGGCGCAGACATTGATAAGCTTGAACGATTAATGCAGCTTCAGGAGCGTTACGAAGCCAAGAATGCAAGGTCTAGCTTTACTCAGGCGCTTGGCATGTTTCAGGCTAACTGCCCGAGCATAAAGAAGCTTAAGCAGGGGCATAACTCAAAGTACGCACCTCTTGAGGATATTATTAGCCAGGTTAAACAGGTGATGTTTCAAAGCGGCCTATGTTATTCCTTCTCACAGAAACAAGCAGATAACCAAATCGAAGTATCTTGCCACCTATCACACGTTGACGGACACACTGAAACAGTTTCTATGCGCTCTGAGGCCGATAAGTCAGGCAATAAGCAACCTATCCAAGCCATAGCGTCGACTGTTCAGTACTTGCGCCGTTATACATTCACTGGCGTTACTGGGATCGTTCCTTGTGATGAGGATTCAGACGGGCGTATTGAGAAAGCTTTGGTTATCGAGCATTGCGAATCATCACAGGTTATTAAGATTAATGATTTACTTGATGAAACCAAGACGCATGAGGGTGACTTCGGGGTTTATATTAATACTCGCTTAGGCATTAACGTAATGAAGTTCTCACAATACACAAAAGAACAGGCAGATTTTGCCATTAAGCAGCTTGAGGCTAAGTTATGATTATTGTTGATATTGAGCAAGGCTCTGAGGAGTGGCTACGGCTGCGCCTTGGGCTAGTTAGCGCTAGCCGATTCAAGGACTTGATGACTGAACCAAAATCAAAGGCTGATAAAGAAAACGGGGTTCTTAGCGCAACGGCTAAAACTTACATGATGGAATTGATAGCGGAGATTTTGACCGGTAAGCAAAAAGAAATATCAGGCCGCCCGCTTGATTGGGGGAAAGACAATGAGAAGAGTGCTCAGATTGAATACTCCTTCGAGCAGGGCGTTACTGTTGATGAAATTGGCATATGCCTTACAGGCGATAAGCAGATTGGTGCTAGCCCTGATGGTTTTGTGGGCGATTACGGAGGTTTAGAAATTAAATGCCCTTATAATTCTGCAATACATATCGCAACTATTCTTTCTGACGTGATGCCTAAAGAGCACATGGCGCAGGTTCAAGGCAATATGCTAGTCAATGACCGCAAGTGGTGGGATTTTGTCAGCTATGACCCGCGCATTGATGGCGAAGGCAGAATATTCATTACTCGCATTAACCGCGATGACGAATACATTGAAAAATTACAAATCAAACTAACCGCGTTCATTACTGAAATGAAGCGCATCCTAAAAGAGTCGTTCGGCATTGAGTGGAACGGCGTAACTGTAGAAGAGAGTAAATAACATGAGTCATACGGTAACTTGCAAGTTAAACAAAGAAGCACGGCAGCATCAAAACGCTAGCGGAGTGACATTTTTTGTCAGTCTTGGCGAAAAGAACTACAACTTTCAGACTCAGGCTAGTGAGTGGACTAACTATGAGGCTGCATTGTTTGCCAAAGACAATCAGATTGCATTCTATCAGTCTGCATTAGTTGAGGGCTCTATTGTATCGGTAAGCTCAACAGGGCTAATCATGGAGCCACAGACCGATCCGCAATATAAGCCAAAGCTAAAGATGGTAGATGCTAAGCTTGAGTTTGTTCACAGTGCAGGCCAACCAGTACAGCAAGGACAAGCAGCACGGCAACCCCAACAAGGTGGATTTGCACCACAGCAGCCGCAGCAACCAGCTCAGCAACCAGCTCAGCAACCAGCTCAGCAACCAGCTCAGCCAGCACAAAGACCTCATCCACAAAACGCAGCACGAACAGCGCCGCAGGGTCAGCAGCCACAAGCAGCACCACAACCGGCTAATAATTTTGATTCGTTCTCAGATGACATACCATTTTAGCTACTAACAACCAACCGGCTAACTCAGGTTAGCCTACTTAATTATGGGGTGAAGATTTATGATGTTATGTATTATTGGAATTGTAGGATTTACCATTCTGGGGTTTGTTGTTCCTGAATTATGCTCAAGTGAAGGTCGGGATATTCCACTAGCGCAGAATCTTGTAATGTCGCTATCCTTTGGTCTTATTTCATCCTATTTAATATTAAGTTAACTAGCAGCCCTTCGGGGGCTAAGGATAGATTTATGAGTAAGCTGGTAGCGGTAAAAGTAACCTATATGCAGTGTGACGCAAAAGATTGCGATTATATTACGCACGATGTGAATAACGATACGGTCTTTGATTATCGAAATAAGCCTTGCCCAAAATGCGGCGAGAACTTACTAACTGATGCTGACTGGGAGGCTTTAGCTGGTCACCTGAAGGCTGCCGATATGATGAGCGACTTCCTAAAGGGTTGTGGAATTGAAAATTCACCAAGCGGAAAAATGGTAGAGTTTGCCAGGGGCGAGATGGACGGCAAAGGCAATACTATAATTAAATTCAAAGACTAACCCACAAGGAGGGCAACCTCCGACTAAGGTGATTAAATGAAGAATGGATATAAGGCACTCGCAGTAAGTGCCAGAAAGCAGGCGGCAGGCTACGATAAGAAAATGCAGCATGAAATGAGTGATGGAACTGGTGAGCGGGCTGAATATTATATGAAGCTAGCAGGGCACCAGCGCAACGAAGCATTAGTTTACGATAGAGAGGCTGCAAAGCGATGAAATACAGAAAGAAACCTGTAGTAATTGATGCTATTGAATGGACTGGCGAAAACATAAAGGAAATATGCGACTTTATGAGTTGGAAAAATGTTAGCCATGATGAGCGCCATGGGCTAAAAATACATACCCTTGAGGGTGAGCATCATGCACTGGTTGGGGATATGATAATCAAAGGCGTAGCTGGTGAATTTTACCCATGCAAGCCGGATATTTTCGCACAAACTTACGAGGCGGTATCATGAAATACAGATGCGAACACTTTAAAATTCAAGAGCTGGTAAGTGAAAAGCTATACTTAATGGTTCACGAAGATGTTTTGTGGCAGATGTTTGACGAGAATCTATTGCGCGGTATCGACTGGTTGCGCGATCAGTTCGGGCCTATCACAATCAATAACTGGCACTCAGGCGGCGCATTTAAGCAGTCAGGGCTACGAATGAAGGGAAGTAAGTACTATTCGCCTTTCTCAATGCACGCGGTAGGTCAAGCTGCTGATTTGAAGTTTAGCGACTGGACACCTAATCAGGTATCTGAAAAACTAAGGCGCTTTAGTGTAGTTCCTTACATAATGAGAATAGAGAACGGGACAACTACCTGGTTGCATGTGGATACTAAGCCAATAGGTCAAGCTGGCTTATACTTCTTTAACCCGTAATTTGCACCATGCAGCCTCGATTGATACAATGCACAAAAGTCATGAGGGGCTGTTATGGGTATTTGGTCTAGTTTATTTGGTTCAACCAAGATTATTAATGCCGGTATAGATGGTTTAGATGCCATTGTATTTACTGATGAAGAAAAGAGCAGGGCTAAGCAAGAGTTCTTAAAGCTGTACGAACCGTTTAAACTTGCTCAGCGTTACCTTGCTGTAATATTTTCAGTGCCTTATGTATTGGCCTGGATCATTACCTTCTTTGCATCGTTCTTTATTGATACGGCAAAGCAGTTTGAGTTACTTAACGGCGATATAGGATCAATAGTATTCGCTATCGTTTCATTTTACTTCCTTGGCGGTGTTGCCAGTGGAATACTGAAGAGTAGAAAATAACATGGCGCACAAATTACCAGCACGCGGCAATCGAGCTAAAACCAATAAAGGTAAGCGAGTTAAGGCTAAGACTGTTCCGACTGATCCAAAGCCAAAGACTACTGCTTCTAAGAAGTCTAAGCCTAAAGCAAAGAAGAATGCTATGGCAGGCGGTAAAGGCATGAAGAAGAAAAATGCTTAGCGCTGGGTTGCTATCTGTAGCTTTGCTGGTGAATGCATTCCACCGGTCAGGCTATAGAGTCCTATTGTGCTTTATTGTGATATTTATGGCTGTTGGCCATTATGTCTTATTTAGCTTGGCCGCTGGCTATGTTTACTTTGGCACCGCTGCAATAGCTAGCCTTACTGCTATACTTGCCGCTTCAACATTCTCCAGCTCCCCTTTATCCATCGATATACAAATACTAAACCTAGTTGCCATAGGCGCACACATGTTTGGATACTACCTTTACTGGTCATACAGTGAGCCGTATTTGTACGACAATATCATGGTATTCTTGATTACAATTGAGTTTATAAGACTAATGCTGAGGACTAATCGTGATCGAATTCATGATGCACTGGAAGATAATTCTAGGAATGATGACGTTTATTCTAAT
>JAESQE010000655.1 GCA_016765335.1 Planctomycetaceae bacterium | reverse complement strand
TGATCATTCAACAGCATGCGACCTGCCCTAATGGAATACGAGCCATGTGTCCATGCTCCGGGGAGGTGTTACAGGCCACACAACTCCCGTGCTATTTTAATGAATTTTCGAAACCGCAGGTTTCATACCATTGTTTGTGACGATATAATGCAATGACATATCTATGTAGTTTTCTCTGCTGATTATTTTAGTGGGTTACGTTTTATCTACTGGAAGTATTTCGAAACCTTAAGGCAAGCCGGGGCGATAGTGTTTTGCCTTGAGGACAGAAATCGTAAATAATCTATCGTTTGTGAATACTTTGGCTACTGTTCTTTTTTGTCGAAGATCTAATGTCGGCATAAAACCGTAATTGTTTGAGTCATAGAATCACAAATCGAAGGTACATGAACGGGCCCGGGCAGTGTTCGATCTTCATAGCAGAACCTGCGTGTCAAACACGTGAGGAACAAATCATGCCAGCGATCCTTGAGCCAATTTCAAATTCGAATCAGACAGTCACACTCGACATACCAATTTTGTTTGTTGGTCGACATCCTGATTGCGATTTGATTCTTAACAACAGCCAAAAAGTTTCTCGCAAGCATTGCTGTGTGATCGAGGTTGAAAGAAAATTCCTGGTTCGAGATCTCGGAAGCACAAACGGCATTCAAGTTAATGGTCGAAAAGTCAGCGGTCTCAAAGAACTAAACTGTGGGGACGAGTTGACCATTGGCGACTGTGTTTTTGTATTCAAATCTGCTGAGGCGGTACAACATCAAGCCGAGCAGCAACTCAAAGCTGATAGTGCCGCCCCTGCCCCCTACCGCATCCCGGTGGAATCTCAAGACGAACTCCCTGTGATGATCGATCACGAACTGAGCAGCGACATTCCCATCCTGCTGGATGATCCCATGGATGATGGTTTCGACATTGGAGCTGGGGGCTATGTGCCGCTCGAAGATTCCACACAAAGAAAACCAAAACGTCAAGGCAGTGACTCACAAGCCGAACTTGTCGCTGAGTAGAACCCTGCCAAGACATTCAAGCCAAGGCGTCACTCACGAGACCCTGGTATCAGTTCCAGAGTAATTCGTTTCCCTTTACGCTGAATAACAACCTTGGTCTTCTGCCCAATTTTCAAAGCTTCGATCGCATACGTGTAATCGTAGATGTTCTCGATCTTCTTCCCTGCCAGTTCAACAATGACATCACCACTTTTCATCCCTGATTTCTCAGCAGGCCCACCTTTGCCTACACCGGAAAGCTGAACTCCTTTTACGTCCGATGCTCCGTAATCTGGAATTGTCCCCAGATAGGCACGCAAATTCGCGCGGCGTTGTTGTTCTGGACGATCTTGCGATATGTAATCCGGATTCTTTTCAGAAGTCGCTAAGCCTCGCGTGATCAATCCCATCAGTTTGGCGATTTTAGCAGCGGCTTCGTAATTCAGTTTTTCAGGAGTATCTCGCGGCGTGTGATAATCTGTATGAGTCCCGGTAAATGCAGACAGAATCGGCACTCCGTTCATGAAAAACGAACTGGCATCTGTCGGTAAATAGCTATCATTTTGTAGCGTGATCGGTAGCCCTACTGGAATGTTCCGCTTTTCGATTTCGCCTTTCCAAATCGAAGAAGACCCGATTCCCTGAAGCACTAAGGCTTTATCGAATCGACCAACCATATCCATATTCAAGCAAGCCGCAATCATAAAGTTCAAGTTACTTTTTGTACTTTCGGAATGTGTATGATGATCGTGCTTCGGTGCTTCGGCTTCGTGTTTTGAGGGTGCCTTTTTCTTTTCGGGATGTTTCGATGGTGCAGCTCCCCCGTGAGCTGCATGAGCATAATTCGCCATCGCAGCTTGCAGTTTCTTTACGAAGTGACTCGAACCATAAAGTCCCAACTCCTCCCCTGACCAAGCCACGAATATGACATCACGAGTTAAAGCAAGATCTCCATCCTTGTTTAAGCCAGCCATATACTCAGCGATCTCCATCATCGCTGCGGTGCCGGAAGCATTGTCGTCCGCTCCAAAATGAATCTGTTCCTCTTCGTTCTCTTTAGCTAATGAAGAAGAACTTCCACCTCGGCCCAGATGATCCACATGCGCACCAACCAGAATCGCAGGTTGTTTGGTTTTCACCTTCGCTCTGAGTCTGGCAATCACATTTCGACCTTGACGTTTCACTTGGTCAATCTCGATATTTGCTTTCAGCTTCATACCCTCTAGCTGAAAGCCCATTTGTGGCTTGCCGGGATCCAGACTGCTTTGCCATTTTTCTAATGATAGTTTCTTTTCCTCTGGAGTTGATTTCACGATCCACTGATCGACTACTTCATCAGTAACGCTAATGACCGGAATACTCGTTCCTGACAGCGATCCATCGTAACGCAACTTGATCAATTGATCCCGCACCTTCGAATTCGGGCCAGAGACAACAATCAAACCTTTTGCTCCATGATCCCGCGCAACCATCGCTTTGTAACGCAATGAAGAAAAACGAGCCCAGTGTTGACGTAACTCCGGCGTCGCGCCTTCGGGCAAAAAACGAAACACGACAACCCATTTATCTTCCACATCCAAATGCACATAAGAATCGTATTCCTCAAACTCCTTGCTCGCCGGGGCCACCAATCCGTAACCTGCAAATGCAATCGCATCAGATTGAAAATCTCCGGATGCAGAAAACGAAACCGGTCTCCATTGCTTGTTTAACTCGTGTGTTTTATCTCCAAGCTGCAAGCTGTTTTTCTTTCCAAGTTTGATCCCCGCTGTGAAATCGAAGTCTTGAAAGAAAGTCCCTTTGTCACCGGCTGGCTCCAAACCTAATTCATCGAAATAAGCTGCAACATACTCTGTCGCCAGTTTTTCTCCCGGAGTTCCTGTCAAACGGCCTTCAAGTTCTTCGCGACACAAAAAGGCAACATGTCGTGCAATATCCGCAGGCAGAAAATCACTCGCTGTCTGTTTCGCAGACTCCTTGGCAGAACTGAGTACATCCTTCGAACTCAATCGAGCTTCATCACCTGCGACACTCTCCAGTAACTCCAACGCTAATTCATGATTCCAATCTGCCCGGAACAACTGCGACTGTTTCGCTGCGGTCCGATTCGATGTCCAGACCATTGCTTTTCCATCGGGACTGAATACAGGCAGGCCATCAAAGCCTTCCGAATCGGTCACTCGAATCGGATCTGATTTCCCCTCAGTACTGACCATGTACAATTCAAAGTTGGCAAAGCCGTGACGGTTCGTAGTGAAGATGATGTACTTCCCAGAAGGATGATAATACGGCGCCCAGGACATCACCTTCCAATCGGTCAATTGACGAACATCGCTGCCGTCAATCTTCATGGTCATAATCTCAGCCGTTGCTCCATCTTCGGTGAACCGTCTCCAGCAAATTCGTTTACCGTCTGGTGAAAAGAAAGGGCCGCCATCGTAGCCAACTGTGTCGGTCAGTTTTCGCACGTTCGAGCCATCCGCGTTCATCAGATAGATTTCCATGAACACTGACGGATCACGCTCAAGCTGTTCCTGTTCCTCTTTTGTTAACTTGCGATCATAAGCACTTCGATTAGACGCAAACGCGATCAGCTTTCCATCCGGAGAATAAGATCCTTCTGCATCGTATCCTTTTTCCCTGGTCAGCTGACGATACGTTTTTGATTTCAGATCATACTCCTGGATATCAAAGTTCGCATCATAATCCCAGGAGTATCGCCGCTGCTTACCTTCTGCTCGTAACGCAAGCTCGTCTTTCTGTTTTTGTTTTGCCGACGGATCGAGCTGAGTCGATGCAAACAGAACCCGATTATTATCCGGATGAATCCAGGCACATGTTGTTTTCCCATGCCCTGGCGAGATGCGTTGATCATCACCAGTTTCTAAGTCGAGCAAATAAATCTGAAAGAATGGATTCCCCGGCTCGCGTTCACTCTGAAAGACCATCTTCTTGCCATCAGCACTGAAATAACCTTCTCCCGATCTACGCCCGGCAAACGTCAACTGGCGAGTCCCCGTCAACAACGGATTCTTAATGGGAAGGCCACATTTAAGACTTATTTGATCACATCCTTATTTAACTGGTATAGAGATATGGGTAGTGCACACGCTTCTAGAATTAAGCATGTAGCATATGTATCCGAGTTCATAGAGCCAGTAGCTAAAGAGAGTGAGTACGTTGAAGCTGAGGAGATGGATGTACTGTACGTTGAACTGTGGAAGGTATTATCTCCAGTGGCTAGGGCTATTTT
>JAESQE010000654.1 GCA_016765335.1 Planctomycetaceae bacterium | reverse complement strand
GCCTGAATTGCATTTGTAATTAAAGTTTCCACACCGAATTTCCAATGCTTCTGTACGAAAATGTATTGCCCTTGAAGATCAAATATTGTGACTAGTGGGATCCAGTCATCTTCTAAATGCTTGTTGATATTCCCTGGTACTTTTTCACCAAATTTAGCTTTTCTTAGCTTCGCCACCTTTCCTACAACGTAGCGGCTAGATTGGAATTCATATGGTGGAGTAGGATTTACCTCGGAAAAGCCAACGAAAGCATATTGAGATTTATTATGGGTATACTCCCTGTCTCCGTAAATTGCTATTGATACTGCGGAACCTTTTGGAATAGGCAAAGGACTAACCTCAAGCACTTGCTGAGATTCTTCTACCAGCGAATAGCGGAGAACTAAAAAATCCCCAATGTCTTTCATAACTTTCTCCTGATAGCCCTAACGCTTGAAATAACTTGACGGTTTCACACAGGGCAGAGCGACAGCGGCGCGGCGTGTAAAACCGGTTAACGTTAATTGACTTGTTATATTTTTATAATTAAATATTTTTTTGATCAAGCAGATATGCTATTAATTGCAGTTCTGTATATGCTTTTATAATCTGGATTCAAAGTATTACTTTTCACCAGTTCAACTTCAACATCAAAAGACTTGAGCAAACCCTTTTTTTCTTGATCTATATTACCTGTATAAAAGTAAATCTTATTTTTAACCAGACCTTCAACTGCGTAACGAGCACGTTTATTTAACAACCACCATATATCTGTTTCACTATAGTCTAGTGAAAGCCCAATTATATGAACATTACTAGAAAAGAAAAAATCAACCCATGAAGTATGACAAAATTTGTTTCTTTGTAATTTATCAATCATGGGCAAAACTGAAATGTTTTTTCCTTTAACAGTGTGTTTATACTTTCCTTTTATGTAAGAATCAATTTTACTTACTGACCCTACATAATGATCTAATCCAAGCATTATAGATTTCGGATGATCTATTTCCCCATGAAGATTCCACAAGCTTTTAATACTGTCTTTATACTTATATGACCTTTTCCTACGTAAACTATAAATCTCTTCAGTACTTAATTTGTCAGGCTCTAAATTAATTGCCTTTTCAAAGGCATAATCATAATTGGTTGTAAGATAATTTTCGATTTTCATCTTCGCAAGTAATTCAAACAACTCATTCGAACCCTGATCTTTCATGGCATCAGCAATCGTTTGTTTTATTTTTAATTCATCTGCTTGCTCACTAGAGTTTGCTTTATGTTTCTCCATAAAAATACGCTCATAAACCATGGTGTTTGGTAGTTCGTTATGTTGAAACGGCTTGTCTAAAAGAGCCTCCCAGCTAACTGATTTTTCTGAAATTCTATTTAAGCCATTTCCAAATAAAACTGTATTCCTCATATTGCCCTTTTCTCTCTAAAAAATATTACGTTTGAGTTAACCGGCCTTTTTATGAAATCAAGGTGAAATCAAGGGGTCAAGTCAGCTTGATTTTGCATTCTACTCTTTGTTGAGAACAATTTAGCTTGTAAATATTCGACAACTGGTTGAACCCTATATTCAAAATAACCTCCCATTTCCCGACAAAAAAAGAGGGTGTCAGGTCTTGCCTTTTGCCCCCCAGTAAAGCGACTGGGGCAAGTCTTGCATTAACACACATGATGAATCCGCTAGACGTACTACATTTCCCTTTATCGCGCTTAGAATCTTGAACCATTTCGGATAAGTGTGCGCGTTGTCTTAAAGCTGAATTGGGAGCCAAAGGGGACGCTACCCTTTAAATGCATTATTTGCAATAATTTAGTCTATGCCTAGACTTCCCAGAGCTGTTTTCCCCAATATTGGGTCTCCAACAATATAGAGTAGTAAATGCCACACTTTGGCATGTATCTACATGATATTACAGGGATAAAATCGCTTCATTTTATCCTTTGTATAATATAATCCGTTAAAATAACATAACTTAAAGGGGACGCTACCCTTTAATTTGGATTGGTTTAGTGTAATATTGTGCTTTGCCTAAAGTTATGGAGGGCTTATCTCTTGCAGGTTTGGAGTATGTTGCGCTGTAAGCGAACATGCTTTGGTAAGCCATTAATATATATACGATAAATAGAACTATGTAGGTTATGTTTATGCTCAAATATTTCAGAATAATCAGTGTTGCTGAGGGTTTGTCGTACTTGGCAATTCTATGCGTTACGCTTGGTTTTATAAGTAGAGACTTTGTTTCTTATCTGGGTATGTTTCACGGTGTTTTGTTCATGCTTTACATTGCCCTATTGCTTGCTGTAACCAAGAAAAAGGGCTGGTCTATTTTGATTCGGGTAACGCTATTTATAGCGTCCATTGTTCCGTTCGCTTTTATTCTTGTCGAACTATTTTTAAGAAAAGAATCCACGAAGCAAGTGTTATCCAGCGCTGAAAGGATTAAAAATTAAGGGGGACGCCTTGAATTTCTCTTTCAACTACAACCACATATGCCTAGATTAGCCAGATCTGTTTTTTCGAATATTCCACACCATATTACTCAACGCGGTAATCGACGTGAGGACGTGTTTTTTTCCGATGAAGGTCGGCTATTATATTTAGAGCTACTTCAACATTACTGTAAAAAACACAAGGTAGCCGTTTTAGCGTATTGCTTAATGGATAATCATGTTCATTTGGTTTTAACGCCTGAAACGGGTGACGATTTGCAAAAAGTTTTAAAGCCTCTGCATATGCGCTATGCTCAATACATTAATAAAATTAACGGCTGGAAAGGACATTTATGGCAGGGGCGATTTTTTTCATCCGCATTAGATGATGCTTATACCTGTTCTACTGTTCGTTATGTTGAGAGGAACCCTGTTCAAGCTAATATGATTAACGTAGCGGAACAATATCGTTGGTCTAGCGCTGCTTATCATTGTGGCCTTGCTGATAGCGCGTTATTGACACCGCTGCCTCAAGAATATAAACCCGTTTCTTCTGAGGAATGGTCTGACTGGTTGGCGTTACCTGAAAGCAAAGGAATAATTGACTTAATTAACAGAAATATCGAAAAAGGGCTGCCCTGTGGAAGTGATAACTTTATTGCTCGACTTGAGGTGTTGGCTAATCGTTCTCTTCAATATCGACCTCAGGGTCGGCCAATAAATGGGTAGCGTCCCGAATGGCACTAACTTAAGCCCCTTTAGCAGTGTATTTGCTTCTGTGTTTTATCTCTATCATTTGATGTCTGTGAACGGTTAATAATTGATAGGATTTTGGTCGTCGTTTGACTGCTCTAGGCTCCCGTCTTCCCGGTCGAAAGGGTATGATTTTTCCAGCAATTGATTCATAAAGTCGCTGTATTAAATCAAGTTGTTTTTGACGGCTGATATGAGTCTGATTTAGGTAGGGTTCCCATTGGCGCAATGCTTGAATACTGTCTTTAAAACTAATCTGATGGGGATCTACTTTTTGCTTATCAGCAGCGCTCTGAATGAGGCAGCGAATACAGTTATAAGCGATCAAGTGCATCAGTATTTCTTTGCGTATCATGTCAGGGGTTTTACATCGCAAGATATCCATCCCCATTGTTGTTTTAATATCCCGAAAATACAATTCAACCTCCCAGCGCTGAAAGTAAAGCTGGGCTATTTCATGCGCAGGGTAAACCTCGGCATCGGTAAGCGTGGTGATGATGTGGAACTGACTAACTCTAAAACCTGGGCGATTAACGATGACCTTGATCTGCCTAAGTGGCAAGGTGTCTGGCAAATCTTCCCAGTCCTCCTGAGAATAGCTCGATGCCTTGGTTCTGACCGGCTTTTTCCGGTGAATTAGAAGGTCGTCTTTACCCAACACCTTATCTGCTTCAGTTGCTGTTACAGGTTTACGTCTGGCCAGTGTAATAACTGAATCAACGGCTTTTTCTTTGAAGCTATGCACATCAAAAAAGCTGCAAAAACCCTTATCCCCAAGAAAGACATCACCGGCATGAAACGTATCCCATTGTTTGCGCAGTAATGGCAGTTCATGGCTCTTTTTATTGCCCAACTCATAACTTAGCAAGCCACCGGTTTGTAGGCAAAAACAGGCGCATAGCACCGCCTGTGGGAAGCTACAACCAGGGGTTAGGTTTTTCTGCTGCGGCCATACTT
>JAESQE010000653.1 GCA_016765335.1 Planctomycetaceae bacterium | reverse complement strand
TTGGTGGCGGAATGTTCTGTGCGAATCCTTCCGCAAGAATTATATCGTATCGAAGATCAATGGATGCCAGTTCAGCCGATACTTACAGCGGAATTGTTGATCCTGCGTATCAGGCTTACTTAGATGCAGTGGACGCAGCAGATTTGGCTTTGAATGCTGCCAATGAAGCCTATATGAACGCAATAATGGATGCAATGATGAATGGTGGAGATACCTCTGCTGCCGATGCGGCATTCGCTGCCGCTGATGCCGCTTGGTATTCAGCCGAAGAGTCTGCTTGGAATACATATATTGCTATCGAAATCGCTGCTGCCGCAGCTTACGATATTGAAATTGCAGATGCTTACTCCCAGTGGCAAGTTGCTGCTGCTGCCGCCACTTCTGATTGGTACGCTACTGAAGCAACAGCAGCAGCTACGTATCAAGTAGCCTATGACGCTGCCCTGCTGGAATGGAATTCAACTGAAAGCACCGCAGCAGCTGTATACGAAGCTGATACCAATCTTGCTTCCGCAAATTTTGATACCGCAGAAGCTGCTGCACGGGACACACTCACTGCCGCAATTGATGTCGCAAATGAAATATGGGTCGCAGATGAAATTATTGCCTGGACACAATACGAAGCAGATATGGCCATTGCTTCGGCTGCCTGGGTTTCCGATGAGGCAGCGGCGTGGGATGCATTCGTGGCTGCTGAAGCAGTCGCAGCAGCAGAGTGGACTTTAGCTGAAGCAGCGGCGGCAGCTAACTTTGATATCGCAATTCAAGCAGCAGATAATGCATGGATCGCAGCCGAGCAAACCGCATGGGATGCTTTTATGGCAATAGAAGCCACTGCTAATGCAACGTGGCAAACTGCTATTGATAGTGCATGGGCTATTTATGACAGCGCATGGGAGGCAGCTGAAGCCGCCTGGGATGTAGCCGAGAGTAATGCTTGGGGAATATACGAAGCTGCAGTTGCTGATGTTCAGGCAGCATGGAACACTGCTGAAACAACAGCCTGGGATGCCTATACCGCTTCAATGGCTGCTACCGAAGTTGCCTGGGCGAATTCAGAAGCAACCGCTTGGCAGGCCTTTGGGGTGGCTCAACAACAACAAGCTCCTCCAGTTGGAGGTGACGGGACAACATCACAGACTGTGTACGATAATGACAGTCGTCAATTGACACCGCAGGAAAGAGCATTTATTGAATATGTTTTCAAGAAATCTCTTCCTGGTATTAACGAAAGTGAGCGTCTCCAGGTCGCTCTCGCTGCAACTCTTGCCAAAGTAACTTTGTATAACGCAGAACTGCGTACCGAGTGGTATTGGGCAAAGAACGTACTGGCTCAACAGATATTAAATTGGAGTCCAAGTACGGGGGCTATCAGCTTGGGAACTGACCAGTTTTATCGCAATGACAAGTCTTACCCAGCCCAACCAGGAAACATCAGCATCGCTTTGATTGCTCACGAGACATTTCATTCATATCATGCAGAAGGTATGGCGTTGGGAACTCCTGCATTTCTGATAGGATATTTGTCAGATTACGCATCCGCTGCATGGTATGAATCAGATGGTTACCGTAAAAATCTTTCCGAAATATTCGGATTTGCCATAGAAGACACTGTTGAAGCTATAGTTGTGAAATATCCTGATGCCATGTCTTGGTTTGATCCCAATTCACCAAATTATGGACAGATTCCGGCTGGTTTTGATGAGACTGTTTCAACACTCTTTAATCGTTTCCTTAATCAAAGACTGAGTAAGTAAAATGAGTACTCGCAATGTAACCTTAGCTGGTCGATTCTCTTCGTGTTATGCAGTCTGTTTCTCTATATTACTCCTGACGGCTACGGGTTGCATACTCGGGGATGGTGGGACAGAGTTTCGGGGCAACGTGTTTGATGAAGACTATAAGCCGATTGTAGGAGCGGATGTAACCATGCTGTCTGATCCCGCAAACAAGAAACGCTTACTGCCGTCTTGGACGATACAGACAATTGCTGAAGGAAAGTTTCGCATTAGACGAGGTCACGCACCCGTCAAAGGCGGGATCATTCTGGAAGTTGAAATGGTAGGCTATGAACCATACAGCAAGCGATATGAGGCAGGGGATATCTACGCGAATTTGTTCATTGTCCTTAAAAAGAAAAAGCCAGAAGTGGAAGATCTAACGAAATGAGCATCCCCAGGCGAATCTTAACTGACCGAATTGTCTTGTGTCATTTAATGTGTTACTTCGTGTTATTGATGACAACAGCGGGTTGTATGCTCGGACATGGCGTGACTGATTTTCGTGGTACCGTGTTCGATGAAGACAATAAGCCAGTCCTTGGAGCTGATGTAACGGTACTGTCTGATCCCGATAATAAAAAAAGTTTATTAACACCATTGACAATTCAGACAAAAACTGGTGGTAAGTTTAGTATTCGTCGAAGTCACGCACCTGTTGAAGGGGGGATCATTTTGAAAGTTGAAATGAAAGGTTATGAGGCGTACCGCAAGCGATATGAAGCAGGGGATGTCCACGCGAATTTGTTTATCGTTCTTAAACAGAAACAGAAAAAAACGGAACCGAATGAAAAAACTAATGTCAAACTCATAAAACCAGCACTGCGTGTTTTCTGACTTCTTGTCAGTCCAAGTCCACGGTCAATCGCTTCACGCAAGCTTTAAGAGAGCCTCTATTAATTGAATATCAGAGGTTCTCGAATACAGTTTGGTTGTAAACAACAGTTCAACCCCCCCCCCTCTCACTCCCCCTTCGTAAGGGGGAGAACCAATTAACAGAGGTTCCTTATATAGTAGTCAGTCAGCAGGGAGTTCATCAAGTAAACGGCCCATTTCCCGGACAGTTTGCATCACTTGTTCGAGATCTTCGACAAATGCCTGCGAGCCTTCCAGGTAACCAAGCCGACGTGCCAGGAATTCGCATTCCTCGGTATCGTGTTTGGGAACCGTTAACTCTCGGGCATCTCCTCGTACCATTCGTAAAGCATCAATCAACCGCCGCAAAAACCGATAGGCATCTCGAATTAGGACACGATCTTCGTGCGAGAGAATGCCCAAT
>JAESQE010000667.1 GCA_016765335.1 Planctomycetaceae bacterium | reverse complement strand
TTTGCTGGCTGTCCCTGTTTGGCTGGGAAGCCTTCTTTATTTCTGGATCTACCACCCGGATCAGGGCATTGTCGTGAGTATAATCAGCATCTGTTGTGCTGTGATTTATGTCTGCTTGTTTCCCTGGATTATTTCATTTCGCTCGATGATTGCCGTCTGCGGGTTCTATAGCATTATTTTCTCTGTGGTATTGCCAATGAATATGTTTTTAAGGCGTTCCGGTATTCAGGAAATCCAGTTTTCAATCGGGCAACAGTGTCTGCTTCTGGTTTGTTCTCTATGCGTAGGGCTGCTGCTACTAGCTGATACGAAACGGCGGTGGATGAACACGGAGTTTGGGCGGTGAGGGTTTGCTGGATTTACGACTTGCCCTGCTTCTTTGTCATTCGAAAGATGACCGTGTATTATGACTGTCAGCAGGTAGACATCTGAGGTTTTTATCAACTCTCTCATGTTTAATTTTATGATTTTTCCAGGAAATTGATAATCGGGCTGCCGGTGGTTTTCAGGCGTTGGTGATATTGATTGGCATCGTATCGCGTTTTTGTTTTCCAGAGCTGGTAAATGATGCGAATCCATTTGTAGGCCAAGGCTCTGATGATCGCCTGGTGCTTCATGCCTTTCTCTTTTTTCATCTGGTAAAACGCTTTGGACCACGGACTCCACAGCCGAGCCTGTTCGGCAAATTCGTGGAATGTTTGTCGCAGGAATTTGGGATAGGCGATGCGTTTTCTCACCTGCAACGACTTCCCGCTCTGAATCGTGATCGGAGCGATCCCGACCCGGCATTGGATTTCCGCAGCATTCTGGTAACGTTCGCGTTGCGATCCCATCACCGCGATCAGGCGGGGCACCAAAGCCTCGCCGGCCCCAGGCAAAGACTGAAACAGCTCGGCATCCGGATGAGTCTTGACCAGTTCCTTGAGTTGCTGTTCAAACTGTTCAATCGCCTGATTCAAATCACGAATTTGCTGAACCAGTGTTTGCACATAAAGTGCATTCGCTTCGATGAGGGCTTTATCTTTGGTCAACGGCGTTGCAGATCGAATCGTCTTGACGAACTCGGTTTGTTTGTCTTCATTTTTCATGCGATGTTCTTTCAGGAAAGATCGCAATGTTTCAGGACGTACCCTTTTAAGTCTTTGCAAACTGGGCCAACGCTTGAGTAAATTGAGAGGGCGGGCATCGTACAGAGGGACTTGAAAAAGCGTCAATGCCTGCGGGAAATATGTTTTCAAAATACTTTGCATCTTTGAAACAAGCCTTTTTCGCTCATCAACCAGTTTGCGGCGAATTTCCGAATACTGAGAGATCTGACGAGTTATCAAGTTATCAGGTTGCCATTGTCGCAGTTGTTGGCAATGCTCTTTCAGGAACATTGCCAGCAATCTAGCGTCCATCGGATCATTTTTTCCACCCGAAGGATAAAGCGAATCACGATAACGCGAAAGCTGTTTCGGATTGAGCGGATAGAGTTCCAGTTGCGAATGTTCTGCCAGTGCGGCAAATAACGCCCCCCGACTCTGCTCCAGGATAACCATCAAGCGATGTTGCGGAAATCGTTTGCCGAGCTGTGTAGCCCATTGGGAAATTGCTTCGGGATCCTGCGGTAACGTTTCTGTTGATTGCTCGTGGCTGGCTGATGAAATCAGGTGAAGAGCATGTTCTTTGTCCGCCCAGTCAATTCCGATAAAAAGCATCGGCTGGGCCGTGTTTGATTTTGCATTCATGACAACCTCCTGCTAGAGTCAAAGGGAAGAGTAAAAAGAGCACGCCTCTTTGAAACACTCGAAAACCTTATAGAATGAGACGTTGTTGCGTCAGCATCTGGAGTGATTCGTTTTGTTTTCAAAGGCATCACTCGGTTCGAAACTCTACGTTCAATCGTTAAGGCGATCGGCTGGGTTATTCGTAACCGAGTGATGCGTGCTTTTGCTTAAGTATGACCAGCAAAGAGTTGTCTCGCGAGCAAAAAAGGAAAAGAAATGCGCTCGTTCGGCTTCATCGCTGGTTCTGAGAGACGGGAAGATTGAAAATCCCACTCCCCACCCCAGCGACCTCACGACCTCCCTCAGGAGATACTATAAGGCTGGGTTAGTTTTTACGATACCAGTATTTCGGCTTCTGTTTTGAAAAGATACCAGAAAAGATATTGCTGGGTTTCGTACCTCAACCCAGTCTACGTCACTAACGAGATTTTTCTTTGGGGCTCACCAGGTAGGTTGGGATAGCGACCTGTCTTTTACACATAAGTTTACCCAACATTATAGCAAAAAAGAAATCGTTTGGCACGCAATTTGCGCCATGAACTTTCAATTGTTAACTGTAAAGTTTCTCTTGATTTTCACGGAGGTGCAGAATGTGCTACGGAATTGGTGCGGAATTACACGGTATTCATCTGGGAGACAAACGATTGGACCTGCGGGCTGAAATACTCATCGAAACTTTAGCTGCCAGTCCGGCAGCCAGTATCAACGCGGCCTGCCAGGGGTGGGCGGAAACGCAGGCGGCCTACCGGCTGTTTGACAACAATTTAGTCACGCCAAACAAAATTATCGAACCCCACATCAAGGCAACTAAAAAACGGATCGGTGAGCAACCGATCGTACTACTTGTTCAAGACACTACCGAACTCGATTACACAAAACATCCTCCCGAAGATGCAGGTTGCCTCAACAAAGAAGATCGTTTCGGATTGTACGATCATAGCAGCGTAGCCTTCACGCTCGAAGGGGTTTGCTTAGGCGTGCTGGGGGTCGAGTTCTTTTCCAGAACAGCTGAATCGTTGGGCAAAACCAGAGAACGTCGCGGCGATCCGATTGAAACAAAAGAAAGTTTTCGCTGGCTGGAAGGTTATCGGCTCGCCTGCGAAGTTTCACGGGAACACCCGGAAACGCACCTCATCAGCGTGGCGGACCGTGAATGCGATATCTACGATATCTTTCTGGATGCTCAGCAACAGGAGCTGCCCGCAGACTTTGTCATTCGCGCGAAAGCCAATCGTTCGACACCCGAACGCGACCGCACAGCCGGTCCTGCTGCGTATTGCAAAGTGCGAGATCAGGTTGCTGGTTCCAAGTTGAGAATGACGCGAACAATCCATTTGCCTCGAACTCCCAAGCGAGCAGCTCGTGATGCGGTGCTGGAATACCGTGCTATGGCAGTGACGATGAAGCCGCCGCATGCACGAAGCAATCTTCCGGGCGTGAGAGTCAATGTGGTGCTGATTGAAGAAGTGAGTCCTCCCGATGATGGCACCGCAGTGAGCTGGTTATTGATCACGTCATTGCCAATTCGCACGACCAGCGATATTCTGTTTGTGGCCGATGTGTACATGGGCCGCTGGCCGATTGAGATTTTCTTCCGCGTGTTGAAAACGGGTTGCCGAGTGGAAGAGCTTCAACTGGAGACGACCACGCGTCTGAAAAACTGTCTGATGTTTTACAAAATCATCGCCTGGCGATTGTTGTACGTGACGTATATGGGTCGCGCGTGTCCGGAGTTGTCGTGCGATATTTTGTTTGCGGATGAGGAATGGCAACCGGTCTGGAAAATTGCGTGTGATGAACCCATTCCGGAAGTTGCACCGCGTCTGTCGGTATTTATTGCGATGTTGGCCGAACTGGGGGGCTACAACAACCGCCCCCAAGATGGCCCTCCGGGTCCGCAATCAATCTGGATAGGCCTGCGTCGAATGACCGACTTCTCTCTCGCCTGGACAACCTTCGGCCCAGGAAGAAAAACGGAAAGCTGACTTATGTGTAAAAGACAGAACCCTACCGGGTGTATTCTATAACGCTTTAGCCTGTAACAGGTTGAGGCGTTTTTTCATTGATGGATCCTGCTTGATTATCGGCACTGTTAGCAAAAGTGTTAGCCAGCCCCTCCCACATGGAATCAGATGCACTTTCTGCTTCTCGCTCTACGTAGAATGTCATT
>JAESQE010000652.1 GCA_016765335.1 Planctomycetaceae bacterium | reverse complement strand
ATATCGATACGTAAGCCCTGTCTAGGCATGCGATTGTTTGGCTGATGGTGAGTACGATTTGGGTGATTGTAGATGTCCAGAGGAAGATGATCCTGATGAGACTAATATTTCAATTGTAGTCTTTCTTTGCACATGATATTTGGGTTCTATAGTCCTGTAGTTGATAGCTTTTACAGGGGACCCAAGCAGCCAGTATTCTTATAGAACTCTGGAAATCATAAATGAGAATATTTACGGTTCATCCGACTCATGCGTGTTTTGCTTGATGGATCGCCAGGATCTTTAATTTGAAATACTCCTGGTTTCGGTAGCCGTAGGCTGTTCGTTTCAGTGTTTTGATTTTATTGTTCAAGCCTTCCAGCGGGCCGGTGGATATCGGGTGATCGTACCAAGCTAAGATTCCTGATCGGAAACCCTGGAGCGTCTTGGCGGACTTCTGCAAGATCATCACGCCGCTGCTTTCCGCCTGGCGGCACCAACTATTCAACAAGTTCGCCGCTTGCTGTTTGGTCTGTTGATTCCAGAGTTCTTTCAACTACTCTTTTAAATAGTATGCTGTGGCTAACGGTTTGTTGAGTGCTAACGCTTCTTGTAGCCGGGCTGATTCGCCATGGTTGTCGTTCAGGTTATCCTGATTCTTCAGCAACAGCCACCGCGTCCCTTTGAGCACGTTCTTCTCCAATAGCCCCGATGCTTCCCGATACAACTGACGCCGCAACTCGGACAATTTATCGTTGAACAACTTGACCAGATGGAAGCGATCAAACCCCAACATCGCGTTCGGTAAATTCTCAGTAACCGCTTTGATGTACGCCGGTGACATGTCGATCGCTACCGCTTTAATCTGAGCACCCGCTGTTTTCAGTCGAGTCCAAAAAGGCGTTAAAGCCTCTGATTTACGACCATTTCCGACAAACAACACGTTGCCTCGATCCAAATCCAACACCAGCGTCAGATACTTGTGCCCTTTACGCACAGCGATTTCATCGATGGCAATTCGTTGCACCTCTTTTAGTCGAGGACGACTGAATTTCTCTTTCAAATGACGATGTTCGATGTCACGAATCAAGTCCCAGCCAACGCATAAATGCCGAGCGACATCTAATACCAAACTCAATTAAAAACTGCGAGACGTGATCGATCGTGGCCTTGTACTGACCAAGACTTAGGAAACGTTCAACACGCAAACAAATACGCGAATGCGTATAACGTCGTGGCAAACCGCAGCAATCCCAGAGCGTATTGTTCGAAGAGTTTCGTGTAACGTTTTTTGCTCTTAGCGAAGGGAATCTTGACTTGCCGAACCAAGTGGCAAGCACGACAGCGAACTCGGGGAATGGCGAATTCAATTTCGATTTGTTGTGATCCCAGCGGAACGGTTTTGAATCGCCGGGTGACTTTTCCTTGAGAAATGAGACGCTTGGGATTGCAGTGCGAACAACAAAGAGATTCTCGGGATTGCGAGATGACACAGATCATTTGATGGTCTTCAGAGAAAATCTGATCCCATTGATATCCGTGAACAACCAGTATGTGGTAGAGTAATCGTTGGGGCATGATTGATCTCGACTTGCTGATTTTTGTGGTAAAAAACCAGATGAGACAGTCATGCCCTGTTTTATTCAAGCGAGTAATGTTTGCAAAACGTCACCAGGCAAAACACGCATTAACCGGATGAACCATAAATATCGCAGATTTCCCCAAATCAGAAAACCCCAATCTCCCCAGGGTGACCGGGTGGCTCAGGGGAGTTATTCCCCTGAGCTCCCACAGATCCGTACGTGCTCGCATTAGAGCATACGGTTCCTCAGAACCATGATTACTACGTGTCTGGCCGGTGATGAATTTTCGGCAGGGGTAGCGGATACCGCTTCTCCAACCGCTCAAACTTTTCCCAGCTCAGCTTGCGTTCGCGATTGCGGCGGTTGAGCCAGCGATGCCAGGATCGTCTCGCCTGATGGCGAAAGTTACGTAACATCCTACCGTTGCCACTCACGCCATAGTAGGCAAAGTGACCACGGATTTTCTGGCACAACTTGGGCCACTGCTCGCGTACCGGCATATGCCGGCAACTTCGACACCACTGGTCAATCGTTTTGCGATCGTCTTTTTGGAAATCTGCCAATATCCCCTGCGAGACTTGCCCCAATAATGGGTGAAGCCCAGCAGGTCAAACGTCTCTGGCTGACTAAAGCCATCGCGCTGACGACCGGAATGGAACGGATGTCGAAAATCGATCAGCCGTGACTTTTCCGGATGGACTGACAGTCCATACTCCTCGAACCGGTCAGGAAGCAACTTCCAAACACGAAGTGCATCTTCCCGGTTTGAGAAAACGGTCACAAAATCGTCTGCAAATCGGATGAGCTTGGCGCTCCCCCGAAGTTGCGATTTCACGGTTTCCTCGAACCATTGATCCAATACATAGTGCAGGTAAATGTTAGCCAACAGCGGAGAAATGACTCCCCCCTGCGGACTACCGGCGTCCGGGTAGCTGACGCTTCCCTCTTCCATCACTCCTGCCTTCAACCATTTACCGATCAGGCGTCGTATCACGCCATCACGTATCCTGCAGCTAACAAAGTCCCGAAGATGGGTATGGTTCAGCGTGTCGAAAAACTTTCGTAGATCGACTTCCAGAATCCATCCGCCGCCAATCCGCGTTGCTTCCTGACCTAATGCGTTTAACGCATCATGCGGTGAGCGACGCGGACGAAACCCGTACGACCCTTCGTGCTATTTAAGATCATTTCCCTTGCAGCTTTCGATTTTTCAACAGAAAGGTTGAGATTGGTGACGACTATCAGAACAAACCAGCCGTGCTGGGAAAATCCTGCTCGTAGATCGGCTCTAAAAGCATCACGATGGCACGCTGAAGTATTTTGTCTTCGAATGTCGGAATCCCTATCGGACGAGTTTCCGATCCAGAACCTTTCGGAATATGCTTCCGAAGAACTGGCGGTGCTCGATAGAGTCCCGATTTCGCACGTTGAAGCAAACCTTGCAGGCTTTCCTCCAGGTTGGCTTCATACTTCTGCGCCGACTGACCATCAACACCCGGCGTCCCACTCTTGCGAGTCAGACGAAAGGCTTCTCGATGCCAGTCGATATCGATCAGGTGATTCAATGACGTAAATCCCAACTCCGGCGATTGCTCGGCTAGCCTCGCTATCCGTCGCCGTTTCGTGTACACGTCTTCATAATTCAGATTACTGGGCATCTGGCGTGTTTCCCAAAGACGGACCATTGTTCCGATGTCTCGCTTCCCTCCATCGGGTCCGATCAGAAATTCGTTCCCCGACTTCAACGGTACTATCAAGACACTGTGACTCCCTGTTTCTCATCTCGCTTCACTTCGTTTCCTTCGTTCCGCGATTGCCACAAATAGCACATGTCCTTCAATTCGCTCTCGATGCCGACATGTGCATTCACTGCATCGAGCCTGGAGCTTGTTCAACCGGCGACTCCATCCCGGGATTCTTCGTGGAAGAAACAGGGCCTCCCAAGTTCCTGGGGAGCCTCCTCTATTCGTTTGCCATGCTCACGCGACCCCGGTCGGATGGAACGTTTCTCACCAAAACAAAACGCCCATGCTGCCCCCACGCGTTCAAAGATGAAGGCTCCAACAAAAGTACTTTCGAGGCTCAGTCACATCGCTTCCGAATTCGCTGCGGGCACCGAGCACAGCTTGGTCGGCTTCGCAATGCAGGTTACCCAAAACACCACGCAAGACTCGCTCCTGGCTGCTGGTTAAGCTCTACCAGACGGGACTTGCACCCGTAAAGGCTCCAAAGTAAGGTTTCAGTTATCAGATTCACATAACATCCCCCTTTCGCCAAGCTTCTTGGCGCAATGAACGGTT
>JAESQE010000651.1 GCA_016765335.1 Planctomycetaceae bacterium | reverse complement strand
CTAGCTAGTGTTACAGCTGTTTCAATGCTTGCCTTGGTATTTGCTATCAGTGTTGCTGATTCGCCTTCTCCTTCAGCTTTACCTGTAGCCCTGCCTTTTGATTTACCTTTCTCGATAGCTGCTTCAGATTCTGCGACGATGCCCGTGTCTCCGCCTTGTGCGATAGTTAATGCGCTTGAGCCTACCTTTCTAGCATCAAGGCCAACTTTAATCCTTCGTGCCTTTTTTTGATCCTCTGGAGACATTTCAGCAATCAGTTTGTTGAACTCTCTGGTACCTGCGCTAGATGTCTTGTCGCCTAGAAGATTGCGATCCTTGGCAAGTTGTATGGCTTGCTCACCTTGTAGTTTTATATTGTTGATTGCCTGAGCGTCGCCCGATCGAAAAGCCTCGATGGCCAGATCAGAATCTTCAAAATTTGTTGTGCCGCTTTGGCGCAATACTGCTTT
Source organism: Planctomycetaceae bacterium (assembly GCA_016765335.1). Taxonomy (GTDB): domain Bacteria; phylum Planctomycetota; class Planctomycetia; order Planctomycetales; family Planctomycetaceae; genus Rubinisphaera. Next base: position 3,533 of record JAESQE010000651.1, on the reverse strand, counting down.
GTTTGCTTCGAGCGCGTCTGCTGCCTCGTTAAACTTACCAGTATCTACAAGAGATTTAACACCGCCGTAACTGCCTGCTATTGATGCGATAACTCTGTTCTGCTCAGTTCTGGCCGCTTCTACTACCTGAGCTTGTTGGGCAACTTGTCCGGCTTGTGCTTGCTGTTCAAGAAGCTGTTGTCGTATTGGAGCCGCCTCTCTTGACTGCTGCAATTGGTCAATCATTCCGCCTAATTTAAAACCTTTCGATATTGCTCCGAAAACACCAGGAACTTTAACGTTTTGAGGTATGCTAGTGTCGAGTTCAAAAGCCATTATATAAGCACCTTGTAATAACCGGTTTCTGGATCAGTAATAACTAATTCCGGGTGAGTTTTCTTAAGCTCTTGCGCAATTGGTCCGCTTGTTTTTTGACTCCCTACAAGTGATAGGGCTGACTTTTTCCAATCCCAGTTATACATTCTTACGCCATCTTCTTTATGTGAGAATCTAACGTTTTCTTTTAATCGAATGTCTGAGAACATCTGGAATAATCCAGCGCCTGTAGTTAGTATATTACCAGCACCAGCTGCCTGAGCGTTGGCCGCTCCTGTTATTCCCGCTGCCTGAGCATTTGCCATATTGCCAAGTATCCCGCCTGCCGCGCTAACACCCTGCTGACCAAACGCACCTGTTTGTGCCGCTGCGTTTAATCCTGTGTTTACTTGATTCTGTAGATTTGATACATCTTGCTGAGCAAATTGATTACCTAGGAGTAAAAGGTTTCGCTGAAGATCGTCACCAGTACCGCCTGACCCAGCCTTACCTCTAGCGGCTGCTGATGCAAGCGTACGCTGCTCTTGCTGCTCTGCTAAGGCTGTGAAAAATGGATTATTGAGAACACGCTGAGAAGGGTCGCTGATGGCTTGTGATAGAGTGTCAATTCCTTGTGCGCCAAAGTCTCTAAAAGGCGATAAATCACCCCTAACCCTCGCGGACTCGGCTTCCTGTGCTGATAAAGCCCGTCCGGCTGCGCTAGCCTGCAAGTCTGCTGCATCTTTGGCTGCAGCTCCTGCCTGTCCGCCAAAAAAAGGATCAAGCTTCCCACCGGGTGATATATCCTTGGTAAATTCAACCGCGCCGCCTATAGCATCTACAACAAAGCCCATAATCTACTTCTCCAAAACCATAAAATGATCTTTACCAATAGGGCCAAGATCTTTAAATCCTTGAGTTTCTGCAAACTCAATTACATTAGGGAATTTTTGAGGTATAAGTGCTATAAGCTTGTTTATATCTGTATTGTTCCAAGTCCAATCAATTACTTTTTTACCAAATTCCAGAGCATGCTTTTTTCTATACTCAGGAAGAACTTGAACATGGCATTGATAACCATATTCTGACCCGTGAATAATAAACAGGCCGATAATATCCATATTAACATGACCGACTAAATATATGTAGTCTCTGAGGTCTGGCTCAAAGTCGTCAATATTATCATTATACTGTCCGCAAACTTCCTGCCACACCTGAGGTTCTTTAAGAACGTAATTAATAACGGCGGGGCAAAAGGTCTGCTCTATAATCATGTGATATCAGCACCCGAGCAATTGGCGTTGACATCAGTACCGGCGTCAACTGTTGCCTGTAGTGTCATGCCAGTCTCAAGAACTTCATTAAGAATGGTGATAACGTCCCATGTTTGCTTGGGCGCTATCGATTTCTCAACCTCAAGATTGGTTGTGGCTATCGATCCAGACGACGGTACAACATAAAGCTTTACCAGTCTATTAACCGTACCTGAATTATAGAATGATAGCTTCTTTACTACCGCCTTAGTATTTGACGGCACTACAGTTATTAGAACTGTAGCTGTGGCTGATAGTTGCGTATTGTGTGTGTAGTTTCTAAGTGATATTGGCATAATTACCTCGCTAGCATGTGAACTTTTACTTCAGAGGCGGAGCCCTCTACCTCTACTGTTTTTACTCTTACGCTTGAAGCGGCTACTGTGAACGTTTTGCAACCAACACCCAGTACTGACGCCTCTGTTATCCATGTTGTTCCGCCGTCTGGAGATACGTCTAGAGCAACCCTGTGATTATGATGACTACCAGTCTCATGCACTATGTAAATACTAATAATTGTGTCGGTGGATACATCCATTTGGCCCGAAGAGTCATTCAATAAATTCGTGTCAAGCGTAACTATTGCCATAATAACTAACTACCCTTCCTGTATATGTAAGTCGAAAGTACCGGCTACGGAGATAGCTGATACCGGACCTGTATATATTTTATCGTCGAATGTCTTGTACACAGGGTTGAATAAGTTATTGTTGCCTGCAGTGATCCTAGTTAATAACTCGCCATGCTTTATGTTATCAGTTCCTGCGGCGTACTCTCTAATAAAGGCCTGAACATCAGTGATTCCGCTATCAAGGGAGACGCGTAAGTATAACCTACCAGGGTTATCAGCAGCTATCTCGGTAGCTGTCACGCTATTAATGGTAACTGTGGTTACCACGCTTTCGCTCTGTGTGTTTCTATTGCCGCCTGTCTTTGCAACCATAATAATTACCTCTACGTATCGTCACGCAATATGAATTGAAAGTTAGCTTCGAACTCGCCGTCAGGGTTACCTGATTTGACTCTAATCTGTATGTCAGATTCAGCTCCAATAGACCCTCTATTGATAAGCTCGATTGGTACGACTGACTGATAAGCCCAGTTCATAAATATACTAAGCCATGCACCACCTTTAGCCCTAACCCTTAAATCAGCTGTAATGTCGTGGTCCTTGGCCGTAGTGCCTAGATAGATAAGTGAATGTAATCTCTTGCCTGCAGGTACGGTAAAGAATCCATTATGAGTTATATTTGTACTAGCGAACTCGCCAGCGTCGAAAGGGGCTAAAGCTATCTTAGATTTAATCTTACTGGCTGTATCAGGTACGCCAAGAGTAAGTGTATCAGATTCAGCAATATATAAGTCGCCAACTGGAGTATCAGAACCAAGAAGGACAAGGCACTGAACAGTTCTGAATGATAATCCTGGTAGCGCTACCTGAGTCTGGCCATTAGTCTGCACGGTATAAGTAATTCTCTCATAGTCGTCAGTCATATCCTCTACACGAACAAGCACCGTAGTATCAGATGCGCTAGAAGATGATATATAAAGCTGAGTATCAGAAGTCAGATAAGTAAGGTCGCCGCCTTGATCCCATAAGGTTTCAAACGCTGTACTGCTTATGTTTAAACAACGACCAGTAAAGCGCTCATCTTCATCACCGGTAATATTTCCGCTAGCCACTTCCATTTCGTAGCTTTTAGGGGTTATATTCATCTGACCTTCAACTGATATCTGAACCCAAACAGCGCCGGTCCATCTATAACGATTACCGGTATCTGAGTTCTCGAGTATTGCCCCAGCTTCGTCGGCTGTAGGTGTTGGGAATGCTGACGCTTCTAGCTTGGTGTAGTCTGGCTTGCCATCTCTTACCAGTACCGCTTCTTCTGTTGCGTTAACAGGGAAATTATTATTGCTCATATTATT
>JAESQE010000650.1 GCA_016765335.1 Planctomycetaceae bacterium | reverse complement strand
CCCTAATAATTTTTTATTGTTTGGCCGGGTAGCACAGCAGGATTGCCGGAATTGCTTTGTGTTTGTTTTGGGCAGCACTCAAAAGATTAAGTTTTTATTTTGTGCAGACTTTGCTTGAAGTAGGAATATTTCGGCCTACTTTTTTTGAGGAGACTAGCCTCGATGTTTGGGGTGCCATGTCTACATCGCGAAGCAGGGTAGACATGCATGGTACATCCCGCTGAAATCGAACATGCTCACCCTGCTTCGCGATGTGAGCATGGCACCCGGCTAACGATTTGAGAGCACCTTTTCAATCATTGCCACAAAGGCTGTTGCTGCAGCGGGACTCTTTTCAATCAAACGGGTTAGTATTTCTCGAAAGGCCGTATCACCAACAACTGTTTTGACCTGAACAACCTGCTTGTAAACAACGGCCAGAAAACGTAGCGCCGAGCGGTGAGTGGTAAATTGGATTAAAAGTGTAGCGCCCAGATGACCACTTGCTTGGTTTTGGTCAGACTTTCTGTTTTCAGAAAGTTCTGACTTCAACCAGGCAGGAGGTAACGGTGTACACTAACATGGAACAATGGGCTGAAATTCGTCGGCGAGTTCTCAATGGTGAGATTAGTAAGCGTGGCGCTTGCACTGAGTACAAAATCCATTGGGAGACGCTGAAGAAAATCCTGACGCATACCGAGCCACCGGGGTATCGGTTGACCAAAACTCGGGTTCTTAAAATCGATTCGTTTTTACCGACCATTATTGAATACTTGGAGAGTGATAAAAAGACTCATCGCAAACAGCGGCATACGACCAGAAAGATATTCGAGCGGCTCCAGAAAGAGCATGGATTCACAGGGGGAATTACGATTGTTCAAGAGGCAATTCGCGAGTTGAAACAAAAGTCTCGTGAAGTTTTCCTGCCGTTGAGCCATCCTCCTGGCGAAGCTCAGGTTGACTTTGGATTTGCTGATGTTTTACTTAATGGCGAGTTAACCAAAGTGGCCTTGTTTGTCATGACAATGCCTTATTCGGACGCCATTTTCATGCAGGCCTTTCCGAGAGAATGTACGGAGTCTTTTCTGGAGGGGCACAAGCGAGCCTTTGAATTCTTTGGTGGTGTGCCGAAACGCATCAGTTATGATAATTCCAAAATCGCAGTGGCCCGTATTATCGGAACTCGCGAAAGAAAAGTAACAACTGAGTTTTCACGATTGAAAAGTCACTTTTTGTATGAAGATCATTTCTGTCTGGTGAGACGTCCCAACGAGAAAGGGCATGTCGAACGACTTTTGGATTTTGCTCGCAGGAACTTTCTGGTTCCAGTTCCTTGTGTTGATTCTTTGGAAAGGCTCAATGAACAATTATGGCAATGTTGCCAGGATGACTTAAAACGTCAGTTGCGAGGTAAACCTTCTGCAAAACAAGTGTTGCTTGTCGAGGAACAATCCTCGATGCTGCCCATACCAAGGCAGACCTTTGATGCCCATCGTCTCGCACAGGCTAATGCCAATTCACTCTCTCTGGTTCGCTTCGACAGAAACAGTTATTCGGTGCCCACAAAATTTGCATATCGTCAAATTACGATTGTGGCCACTATCGATGAAGTCCGGCTCAGTTTTGAAGATCAGTTGATTGCCAGACATAAAAGACACTGGGGCCGGGAGCAATCATTCTTCGATCCCGTCCATTATTTAGGGCTCTTAGAGCGAAAACCCGGCGGGTTTGATCACGCCAAGCCGTTGGAGAACTGGGATTTGCCAGTTTGCTTTGGGATTTTAAGACGCCGTATGGAATCTGAACTCGCTGAGATTGGCACCCGAGAGTTTATCAAAGTCTTGCGGCTGCTGGAGCGATATTCAATCACTGAATTGAAGCACGCTGTGCAGTACGGTCTTGATATTGGAGTCGTTAACGCTGATGCCATTCGGTTGATATTGGATTATCAACAGGAAATTCCCAGCACACTGTTTTGTTTGGACGGTCGTCCGCACCTGAAACTGGTACAGGTTGCGCAAACAGATGTTTCTGCTTACCAGTCCTTATTACTTAGAGGTTAAGATTATGACAAAAACTCAAACCAAATCTGTTGTGTTGCTACAACATCATCTCAAGAATTTGAGATTACCAACGATCCTCAGTGAGTGCGAGAAAGTCGCCGTTCGTTGTGCGACAGATAACGTGGATCATCTCGGCTACCTGTTACAATTAAGCGAACTGGAACTGATTGAACGAGAACGCCGTGCCGCCGAAAGGAGATTGAAAGCAGCCAAATTCCCGACTCACAAAACTCTGGATACGTTCGATTTCAAAGTACAACCTTCATTGAACAAATTGCTTGTCAATGAATTGATGCGAGGTGAGTACATTGAAAAGCGAGAGAATATTTTACTGGTCGGAAATTCGGGGACTGGAAAAACACATTTGGCGATTTCACTTGGAATTGCAGCGTGTGGCCAAGGGAAGAAAGTTCGTTTTTATCAGGTGACCGAGCTGATCACGCACCTGATGGAAGCTCGTGAGGATCGAGATCTTCTGCGTCTCAAAAGACAACTCTCGAAACTCGACTTATTGATTCTTGATGAGCTGGGCTACGTCCCCGCCAGCAAACTCGGCGCCGAACTTTTATTCGATGTCATCAGTACGGCCTACGAACGTATGAGTTTGATCGTCACTACGAATTTACCCTTTGAAAACTGGCCTGAAGTCCTCGGCAGCGAGCGTCTTACCGGAGCGACGCTGGATCGTTTAACCCATCGCTGTCACATATTGGAAACCGCTGGCGAAAGCTACCGATTACAGGACGCCAAACGTCGCCGCACAAAAAGCTCAAGCGGCGAGTCAATCAAGACGAAGTAAGAAAAGGATTCACCTTTCTTGCGAACCACAGCCACCTTCGCAGGAATCTCCCCGCAACCAGCGCTACACTTTCTGCCCGCTCGGCGCTACGTTTTCTGACCGTTGTTTACAGACCACCAGAATCAGGAAGGGACTTCAGAGCTAAGATTAGACCAGCCCTTTATCATCATTGTCTCCAGCACAACGCTGGTTGTCTGGAAGTCGACGGAGAACAGATTTGGTTATTGGGTTATCAGTGGCCCAGTCAGGGAGGTTAGGCAGAGGCTGGACGCAGAGCCGACCTTGTTGGTCTCCGAAAAGATGGCAGTCTTGTCGTCTTCGAATGCAAGCGTGCCGACAATGCAGATCCACCTTTAACTGCTATCGTTGAAGGATTGGATTATCTT
>JAESQE010000649.1 GCA_016765335.1 Planctomycetaceae bacterium | reverse complement strand
GTTCGGCACCGAGCTTGCTGGCAGGGACGTATCCCAGTTCATCAAGAATCAACAAGTCGAGTTTCGAGAGTTGTCTTTTGAGACGCAGAAGATCTCGGTTGTAAACAACGGCCAGAAAACGTAGCGCCGAGCGGTGAGTGGTAAATTGGATTAAAAGTGTAGCGCCCAGATGACCACTTGCTTGGTTTTGGTCAGACTTTCTGTTTTCAGAAAGTTCTGACTTCAACCAGGCAGGAGGTAACGGTGTACACTAACATGGAACAATGGGCTGAAATTCGTCGGCGAGTTCTCAATGGTGAGATTAGTAAGCGTGGCGCTTGCACTGAGTACAAAATCCATTGGGAGACGCTGAAGAAAATCCTGACGCATACCGAGCCACCGGGGTATCGGTTGACCAAAACTCGGGTTCTTAAAATCGATTCGTTTTTACCGACCATTATTGAATACTTGGAGAGTGATAAAAAGACTCATCGCAAACAGCGGCATACGACCAGAAAGATATTCGAGCGGCTCCAGAAAGAGCATGGATTCACAGGGGGAATTACGATTGTTCAAGAGGCAATTCGCGAGTTGAAACAAAAGTCTCGTGAAGTTTTCCTGCCGTTGAGCCATCCTCCTGGCGAAGCTCAGGTTGACTTTGGATTTGCTGATGTTTTACTTAATGGCGAGTTAACCAAAGTGGCCTTGTTTGTCATGACAATGCCTTATTCGGACGCCATTTTCATGCAGGCCTTTCCGAGAGAATGTACGGAGTCTTTTCTGGAGGGGCACAAGCGAGCCTTTGAATTCTTTGGTGGTGTGCCGAAACGCATCAGTTATGATAATTCCAAAATCGCAGTGGCCCGTATTATCGGAACTCGCGAAAGAAAAGTAACAACTGAGTTTTCACGATTGAAAAGTCACTTTTTGTATGAAGATCATTTCTGTCTGGTGAGACGTCCCAACGAGAAAGGGCATGTCGAACGACTTTTGGATTTTGCTCGCAGGAACTTTCTGGTTCCAGTTCCTTGTGTTGATTCTTTGGAAAGGCTCAATGAACAATTATGGCAATGTTGCCAGGATGACTTAAAACGTCAGTTGCGAGGTAAACCTTCTGCAAAACAAGTGTTGCTTGTCGAGGAACAATCCTCGATGCTGCCCATACCAAGGCAGACCTTTGATGCCCATCGTCTCGCACAGGCTAATGCCAATTCACTCTCTCTGGTTCGCTTCGACAGAAACAGTTATTCGGTGCCCACAAAATTTGCATATCGTCAAATTACGATTGTGGCCACTATCGATGAAGTCCGGCTCAGTTTTGAAGATCAGTTGATTGCCAGACATAAAAGACACTGGGGCCGGGAGCAATCATTCTTCGATCCCGTCCATTATTTAGGGCTCTTAGAGCGAAAACCCGGCGGGTTTGATCACGCCAAGCCGTTGGAGAACTGGGATTTGCCAGTTTGCTTTGGGATTTTAAGACGCCGTATGGAATCTGAACTCGCTGAGATTGGCACCCGAGAGTTTATCAAAGTCTTGCGGCTGCTGGAGCGATATTCAATCACTGAATTGAAGCACGCTGTGCAGTACGGTCTTGATATTGGAGTCGTTAACGCTGATGCCATTCGGTTGATATTGGATTATCAACAGGAAATTCCCAGCACACTGTTTTGTTTGGACGGTCGTCCGCACCTGAAACTGGTACAGGTTGCGCAAACAGATGTTTCTGCTTACCAGTCCTTATTACTTAGAGGTTAAGATTATGACAAAAACTCAAACCAAATCTGTTGTGTTGCTACAACATCATCTCAAGAATTTGAGATTACCAACGATCCTCAGTGAGTGCGAGAAAGTCGCCGTTCGTTGTGCGACAGATAACGTGGATCATCTCGGCTACCTGTTACAATTAAGCGAACTGGAACTGATTGAACGAGAACGCCGTGCCGCCGAAAGGAGATTGAAAGCAGCCAAATTCCCGACTCACAAAACTCTGGATACGTTCGATTTCAAAGTACAACCTTCATTGAACAAATTGCTTGTCAATGAATTGATGCGAGGTGAGTACATTGAAAAGCGAGAGAATATTTTACTGGTCGGAAATTCGGGGACTGGAAAAACACATTTGGCGATTTCACTTGGAATTGCAGCGTGTGGCCAAGGGAAGAAAGTTCGTTTTTATCAGGTGACCGAGCTGATCACGCACCTGATGGAAGCTCGTGAGGATCGAGATCTTCTGCGTCTCAAAAGACAACTCTCGAAACTCGACTTATTGATTCTTGATGAGCTGGGCTACGTCCCCGCCAGCAAACTCGGCGCCGAACTTTTATTCGATGTCATCAGTACGGCCTACGAACGTATGAGTTTGATCGTCACTACGAATTTACCCTTTGAAAACTGGCCTGAAGTCCTCGGCAGCGAGCGTCTTACCGGAGCGACGCTGGATCGTTTAACCCATCGCTGTCACATATTGGAAACCGCTGGCGAAAGCTACCGATTACAGGACGCCAAACGTCGCCGCACAAAAAGCTCAAGCGGCGAGTCAATCAAGACGAAGTAAGAAAAGGATTCACCTTTCTTGCGAACCACAGCCACCTTCGCAGGAATCTCCCCGCAACCAGCGCTACACTTTCTGCCCGCTCGGCGCTACGTTTTCTGACCGTTGTTTACAATGCTGGAACTCGGCATGCAAAGGGCTTGAAGAATTCTCGTTGCTGGAATCTTCCGATTCGGATTGGTCTTCCGGATCGTTTTCAGGGTGCTGTTCGTTCATATTTAATCAGTCAGGTGAAATTGTCTTGTTGATGATGCATTATCAGCTTTCTCATACAGATCATACATTTATTGCCAGAAAAATGTAACGAATCTTGGGGGAACTACGCAGTAAAAACAGGGCCTCGGTTTATCTTCTTTCGAAATTGCTTTATAAGAATGGTGTATGATGCGCAGTCTGTAGCTGGGCAGGGCCTGCCTGGAGGCCTGAGGGAATCCTGTGTTGGCTTGAGTTTTTGAATCGTAATTATTGGAGTTGAGCGTGGCTGGTCGATTGATTTATTTGGATACGAATGCAACATCGCCTGCCGATGCGAGAGTTTGGGACAAGATGCGTGAAGTTTCTGAATCTG
>JAESQE010000648.1 GCA_016765335.1 Planctomycetaceae bacterium | reverse complement strand
GATGCGAGCGTTGGAAAATCGACACGTTTCGATGTGGTATACCGGTCATTCACAAGCGACCCGTTCACGACAAGATGTCAAAATGATTTTCTTCTCCCCCGAACACAACCTCCTCAAACTCGACCGCAGCATCGGCGGTTCGGGATCACAGTAGTGGTTCAACTAGCGTTAAAAGTCAGTCATTTCGGTAATGAAATTTGAAGTGTAAACAACGGCCAGAAAACGTAGCGCCCGGCGGTGAGTGGTAAATTGGAATAAAAGTGTAGCGCCCAGATGACCACCTGTCTTGTTTTTGTCAGACTTTCTGTTTTCAGAAAGTTCTGACTTTAACCGGGCAGGAGGTAACGGTGTACACTGATATGGAACAATGGGCTGAAATTCGTCGGCGAGTTCTCAATGGTGAGATCAGTAAACGCGGTGCTTGCGCTGAGTATGAAATTCATTGGAATACGCTGAAGAAAATCCTGACGCATACCGAGCCGCCGGGGTATCGACTGACTAAAACTCGGGTTCTTAAAATTGATCCGTTTTTACCAACCATTATTGAATACCTGAAGAGTGATAAAAAGACTCATCGCAAGCAACGGCATACGACCAGGAAGATATTCGAGCGGCTCCAGAAAGAGCATGGATTCACCGGTGGAATCACGATTGTTCAAGATGCGGTTCGCGAGTTGAAGCAAAACTCTCGTGAAGTTTTCCTGCCATTGAGCCATCCTCCTGGTGAAGCTCAGGTTGATTTTGGATTTGCTGATGTTCTGCTTAATGGCGAGTTAACCAAAGTGGCTTTGTTTGTCATGACAATGCCTTATTCAGATGCCATTTTCATGCAGGCCTTTCCAAGGGAATGTACCGAATCATTCCTGGAGGGACACAAGCGAGCCTTTGAATTTTTTGGCGGTGTGCCAAAGCGTATCAGTTATGATAACTCCAAAATTGCAGTCGCCCGTTTCCTTGGGTCTCGCAAAAGAAAAGTGACAACCGAGTTTTCCCGACTGAAAAGTCATTTTTTATTTGAAGACCATTTTTGTCTGGTGAGACGTCCCAATGAGAAAGGGCATGTCGAACGTTTATTGGATTTTGCCCGCAGGAACTTTCTGGTTCCAGTTCCTGCGATTGATTCTCTGGAAAGACTCAATGAACAATTATGGCAATGTTGCCAGGAAGATTTGAAACGTCAGTTGCGGGGCAAGCCTTCTGTAAAACAAGTGTTGCTTATCGAGGAACAATCCTCGATGCTGCCCATCCCGAAGCAGGCGTTTGATGCCCATCGTCTTGCGCAAGCCAACGCCAATTCCCTCTCTCTGGTTCGCTTTGATAAGAACAGTTATTCGGTGCCCACAAAGTATGCGTATCGTCAAATAACGATTGTGGGCACGGTCGATGAAGTCCGGCTTAGCTTTGAGGATCAGTTGATTGCCAGGCATAAAAGACACTGGGGCCGAGAGCAGTCATTCTTCGATCCCGTCCATTATTTAGGGCTTTTAGAGCGTAAACCAGGCGGGTTTGATCACGCCAAACCGCTGGAGAACTGGGATTTGCCAGTTTGCTTTGGGATTTTACGCCGCCGCATGGAATCCGAACTCGCTGACATCGGCACCCGCGAGTTTATCAAAGTTTTGCGACTGCTGGAGCGATATTCAATCTCTGAATTGAAGCACGCTGTGCAGTACGCCTTGGATATTGGAGTCGTTAATGCTGATGCCATTCGGCTGATATTGGATTATCAACAGGAAGTCCCCAGTACGGTGTTTTGTTTAGACGGTCGACCGCACCTGAAACTGGTACAGGTTGCTCAGACTAATGTTTCTGCTTACCAGTCCTTATTACTTGGAGGTTAAAATTATGAAGAAAAATCAAACCAAATCTGTTGTCTTGTTGCAACATCATCTCAAGAATTTGAGATTACCAACGATCCTCAATGAGTGCGAGAAAGTAGCCGTTCGTTGTGCGACTGATAATGTTGATCATCTCGGTTACTTGTTGCAATTGAGTGAACTGGAACTGATTGAACGAGAACGCCGTGCCGCCGAACGGCGATTGAAGGCCGCCAAATTCCCGACTCACAAAACTCTGGAGACGTTCGACTTCAAAGCCCAACCTTCTGTGAACAAAGTGCTTGTCAATGAATTGATGCGTGGCGAGTACATCGATAAGCGAGAGAACATTTTGCTGGTCGGGAATTCGGGAACTGGAAAAACTCATTTGGCGATTTCATGTGGAATCGCAGCTTGTGGCCAAGGGAAGAAAGTTCGTTTTTATCAGGTGACCGAACTGATTACGCATTTAATGGAAGCCCGCGAAGACCGAGATCTTCTGCGTCTCAAAAGACAACTCTCGAAACTCGACTTGTTGATTCTTGATGAACTGGGATACGTCCCTGCCAGCAAGCTCGGTGCCGAACTTCTGTTTGATGTCATCAGTACGGCGTATGAACGAATGAGTTTAATTGTGACAAGCAACTTGCCTTTTGAAAACTGGCCCGAAGTGCTCGGCAGCGAACGTCTTACCGGAGCCACTCTGGATCGCTTAACCCACCGCTGTCATATTCTGGAAACCGCTGGCGAAAGTTACCGATTACAGGACGCTAAACGTCGCCGCACAAAAAGCTCAAGCGGTAAACCGATCAAGACGAAGTAAGAAAAGGACTCACCTTTCTTGCGAACCACAGCCACCTTCGCAGGAATTTCCCCGCAACCAGCGCTACACTTTTTGCCCGCCGGGCGCTACGTTTTCTGACCGTTGTTTACAACGGTTCCAATTTGAAAAAAGATGATTGATCATGTTGGGGATTAAAGACTTGAGACATCCTTCTTATTTTTTCTGCAATTTCATCTTGATTTTGCCTTGCTTACTCGCCTTCTCTGCGTCCAGCACCCCGGGAGCAGAGATTGATTTTAATCGTGACATCCGACCGATACTTTCTAATCGATGCATGAGTTGTCATGGGCCGGACGAAGAGCATCGCGAATCGGAGCTGCGGTTTGATCGTGAAAAGTCTGT
>JAESQE010000647.1 GCA_016765335.1 Planctomycetaceae bacterium | reverse complement strand
TACAAAGGAATCATCTTCGGCTCTGTGGCATTCGCTGCATACAGAGGCCTTAAGGTTAACGTATTACCTACGGTGTATAGCCTGGGTTATGAGTTTAAATTTTAATTGATTGGAGGTTGTATGAATAATAAATGTAACTTGCTAGCTGCTCAGATGCTTGCTGATTACTGCGATAAGCTCAGTGATAACTGCTGTAATGATTGGGAATATCCTGATGACTGGACGCTTGAAGAAAAGCAGAAGTTTAAAAAAGACTATCACGACTGGAATGGAGACCCTGAAGTGTATGACGACGATCACCTAAACTTGCCTGATTTTGCTGTAGCTGCACTTTTATCAGCTCAATTAGAATGCACAGTCACGACAAAAATGCCTAAATAATTAACAACCGCCCTATAGGGCAAGAGGTGAGTGATATGTATATTTATCTGCTAATAACCCACTGGGATGATGTTGAATTCAGAAAGAAGCATCTTTTAATGGGTGCAAAGGTAGCTATTTGTTGTGTTACGGCAGGATTAATCTTACATGCATTTATAGGGTAGGTATTATTATGACGACTATTGCATTTGATGGAAAGACGCTAGCAGCAGATGGGCAGATAACGCGCGGTGTTAGTACCGTAATGACACTAGGCCAGCAGAAGATCTTTAAAAGCGTTGGTGTGTTTGACGTGATATCATTCGCTGGGGATTGGGAGCCGGTTGTTGAGTTTCTGGCATGGGCCGTTAACCCTGATATCGAAAATCCTCCCGCTGGTGATTACACTGTTATTTTCGTGATCGATGGCGTTGTTATGTGCTCAGGCATGGATACCCCATTTAATGAGTATGTCACAGTAAAGAAATGCGAAATCGACGCATGGGGCAGTGGGTCACTTGTAGCACTAGGAGCCATGCACTCTGGCAAGTCAGCAAGACAAGCAGTTAACCTAGCCTGTAAGTTAGATGTATTTACCGGCGGAACAGTAAGAAGCGTGAGGATAGTGAAATGAGTAATCTAGAAGAACTTAAAAGAAAAGCAGAGGTCGATTGTATTCGTATCCACCATGACTTTAGCGAAGAGGAAGTTAATAAGATGGCATCATCAATACAAAGCGCATGGTCTACGGGCGCTACATTAGCTCGGGGTGTCAAACGTGCGCTAATAAACCGTGCAGCAATCAAGAAAGAATAACTGGCATATGGTATAATAAACGGGTGATTTATGAAGCAATTTATAGTTTTTGGTTTTGATTATTATTACCCTAAAGGTGGGTTAGATGATATATGCGGAGATTTCGACACCATAGAAGAAGCCAAGCAGTGCGCAGATAATAAAGAAGTGTGCCACTGTGGTGCTTCGGTATATGTGATAGATAGGGATAGCTGGCAAGAAGTTTATAGTAGGGGTGGTTTATGAGTGAGCTTGAATTTAGAGTAGCTATTCATCGTGAATGGCTGGAGAGCTGGGTAGAGAATAACGAAAAGCCAGACTGTTATGATTGGCTGGGTTTTTACCCTGCTAAAGCCTCGGTGGATGCAGCAAAGGCAGCACTCAAAGCAATGGACAATAACATTGTGGTAACGCAAGAAGAAGCACTGGAGGTATTTGTTAAATGAAATATACAGCTAAATCAATAATAGTGTCTGCGGCAGAAAGTGCATTTATCGATTTTATTAAAAATTATGGCGGCAAGCCCATGGGAATGGCCAGTCCTCACTTTAAAGGAGTTGAAGAATTTCACAACGATACGGAAAGGGATTTCAAGAAGGCCTACTGCGCAATACTAAGGGCTCACCTACAGGACACTATTGACGAAATAAACAAGCATTCATGAAAGGTATTTAATATGTTTGATGCTAATTTATGCGGTACGCCAGAAGGCTCTGTGGTGTGGGTTAAGTTTTGGGGTAAGGTAGGTGAAGATAAATCTAACATCCAAGCAGGTACTTATAAATGTATGGTAATTAAGGGAGGTTCACTGTTCAAGCCTCGGGATAGCTACCTAATATCAGTGTACAATCCATCCTTACGAAAAGCTAAGTCCGTGGAGTCACTACTGGTTAGCTATCAGACTGTAGGCAACCGCTGGGTAACTTATGAGGGTCATGTTGATGACTAACAAGAGCGATAAGACACAAGGCGGACCCATGATTAAGTTCCTAGCAAAGCTATTCCCTTGTAAGCACCCGCTAGATAAAGTAAGGCTTATTAAGTGCGGAACAGAGCCCTATGATCATGTCTCAATTAATCAGACTACTACTGAAGATTATATATGCTTAAACTGTTATGAAATGGTAACTAAAAAATACAGAGGCTGTGGACTGAATTTAATATGAAATACGACTGTGATACCATAAGACAAACCAATACTAACGATAGGAATTGATTATGCCAGGCCATACACCGAAAGAAAAAGCCAAGAAGAAGAAAAAGCGCGCGGTTAAGAAGCCACGTTAAACCAATTCTAAACAACCTAAGGGACTTAGAATGAAATTGACCGATGATCAGAAGGACTTACTAGCAGGAATTACGCAAGAGCTAAGACGGGAAACTGCCTTGGCTTTTATTGCTAGTGGTTACGACAACAAGACTAAGGCCTATATCGCCGCATGTAAGAAGATGGGAAGAAGCCCATCAAAGAACCCTGAAACCTCCGCAAGTGAAATCCTAGGTTATCCTAATGTATTAGAATTTCTTAACAGTGTTAAGGCTGCGGTTGCCGAAGAAGTGCAGATAGACTCTGCTTGGGTGCTTAAGCAGGCAGTAAAGGTTCATGAGATGTGTATGCAGGTCGAGCAAGTAACAGACCGTGAAGGCGCTCCTACGGGCGAGCTGAAGTTTGAACATGCCGGAGCTAATAAGGCGCTTGAGATAATTGGCAAGTGTGTTGATGTTCAAGCATTCGTTGACAAGAAGACTTTGGAGCTAACAGGTAAGGACGGCGGCCCAATAGAACACAGCACATTCAACTTCATACCGGTAGGCCCTACAGATTGAGCCAAATCAACATAGAGTACGTAAGGAACCTTCACCCTGTATTC
>JAESQE010000646.1 GCA_016765335.1 Planctomycetaceae bacterium | reverse complement strand
CTTTCCAGACTTCGCGACCGGAATCTATATCAAAAGCAACGGCCTGGCTGCCTTCTCCACCGACGATGCAAATCAGTCTGTTTCCATCAATTAACGGATGAGCCGCGTAGCCCCACAATGGAGTTTTAGCGTTGTATTCTACAGGCAAGTGCTTAGACCATTGGACTTTTCCAGTTTTCGCATCAAAGCAAAACAGATGCCCTTCTCCCCCCAAGGTATAGACTTTCCCCTGATGCACATTAGGCGTACAGCGTGGACCAGCCGGATAGGACATCCCATATTTCACAGGATATTCGTGCTTCCAGATTTCCTTGCCGGTTGCTTCATCTAAACAGAGCACACGCTCGGTCCCTGAGAATTCTTTACGATCAAAGTCGCTGACCTGTAAACAACGGCCAGAAAACGTAGCGCCCGGCGGTGAGTGGTAAATTGGAATAAAAGTGTAGCGCCCAGATGACCACCTGTCTTGTTTTTGTCAGACTTTCTGTTTTCAGAAAGTTCTGACTTTAACCGGGCAGGAGGTAACGGTGTACACTGATATGGAACAATGGGCTGAAATTCGTCGGCGAGTTCTCAATGGTGAGATCAGTAAACGCGGTGCTTGCGCTGAGTATGAAATTCATTGGAATACGCTGAAGAAAATCCTGACGCATACCGAGCCGCCGGGGTATCGACTGACTAAAACTCGGGTTCTTAAAATTGATCCGTTTTTACCAACCATTATTGAATACCTGAAGAGTGATAAAAAGACTCATCGCAAGCAACGGCATACGACCAGGAAGATATTCGAGCGGCTCCAGAAAGAGCATGGATTCACCGGTGGAATCACGATTGTTCAAGATGCGGTTCGCGAGTTGAAGCAAAACTCTCGTGAAGTTTTCCTGCCATTGAGCCATCCTCCTGGTGAAGCTCAGGTTGATTTTGGATTTGCTGATGTTCTGCTTAATGGCGAGTTAACCAAAGTGGCTTTGTTTGTCATGACAATGCCTTATTCCGATGCCATCTTCATGCAGGCCTTTCCAAGGGAATGTACCGAATCTTTTTTGGAAGGACACAAGCGAGCCTTTGAATTTTTTGGCGGTGTGCCAAAGCGTATCAGTTATGATAACTCCAAAATTGCAGTCGCCCGTTTCCTTGGGTCTCGCAAAAGAAAAGTGACAACCGAGTTTTCCCGACTGAAAAGTCATTTTTTATTTGAAGACCATTTTTGTCTGGTGAGACGTCCCAATGAGAAAGGGCATGTCGAACGTTTATTGGATTTTGCCCGCAGGAACTTTCTGGTTCCAGTTCCTGCGATTGATTCTCTGGAAAGACTCAATGAACAATTATGGCAATGTTGCCAGGAAGATTTGAAACGTCAGTTGCGGGGCAAGCCTTCTGCAAAACAAGTGTTGCTTATCGAGGAACAATCCTCGATGCTGCCCATCCCGAAGCAGACCTTCGATGCCCATCGTCTTGCGCAAGCCAACGCCAATTCCCTCTCTCTGGTTCGCTTTGATAAGAACAGTTATTCGGTGCCCACAAAGTATGCGTATCGTCAAATAACGATTGTGGGCACGGTCGATGAAGTCCGGCTTAGCTTTGAGGATCAGTTGATTGCCAGGCATAAAAGACACTGGGGCCGAGAGCAGTCATTCTTCGATCCAGTCCATTATTTAGGTCTTTTAGAGCGAAAACCAGGCGGGTTTGATCACGCCAAACCGCTGGAGAACTGGGATTTGCCAGTTTGTTTTGGAATATTAAGACGCCGCATGGAAACCGAACTCGCTGAGATTGGCACCCGCGAGTTTATCAAAGTCTTGCGACTGCTGGAGCGATATTCAATCACTGAATTGAAGCACGCTGTGCAGTACGCCTTGGATATTGGAGTCGTTAATGCTGATGCCATTCGGCTGATATTGGATTATCAACAGGAAGTCCCCAGTACGGTGTTTTGTTTAGACGGTCGACCGCACCTGAAACTGGTACAGGTTGCTCAGACTAATGTTTCTGCTTACCAGTCCTTATTACTTGGAGGTTAAAATTATGAAGAAAAATCAAACCAAATCTGTTGTCTTGTTGCAACATCATCTCAAGAATTTGAGATTACCAACGATCCTCAATGAGTGCGAGAAAGTAGCCGTTCGTTGTGCGACTGATAATGTTGATCATCTCGGTTACTTGTTGCAATTGAGTGAACTGGAACTGATTGAACGAGAACGCCGTGCCGCCGAACGGCGATTGAAGGCCGCCAAATTCCCGACTCACAAAACTCTGGATACGTTCGACTTCAAAGCCCAACCTTCTGTGAACAAAGTGCTTGTCAATGAATTGATGCGTGGCGAGTACATCGATAAGCGAGAGAACATTTTGCTGGTCGGGAATTCGGGAACTGGAAAAACTCATTTGGCGATTTCATGTGGAATCGCAGCTTGTGGCCAAGGGAAGAAAGTTCGTTTTTATCAGGTGACCGAACTGATTACGCATTTAATGGAAGCCCGCGAAGACCGAGATCTTCTGCGTCTCAAAAGACAACTCTCGAAACTCGACTTGTTGATTCTTGATGAACTGGGATACGTCCCTGCCAGCAAGCTCGGTGCCGAACTTCTGTTTGATGTCATCAGTACGGCGTATGAACGAATGAGTTTAATTGTGACAAGCAACTTGCCTTTTGAAAACTGGCCCGAAGTGCTCGGCAGCGAACGTCTTACCGGAGCCACTCTGGATCGCTTAACCCACCGCTGTCATATTCTGGAAACCGCTGGCGAAAGTTACCGATTACAGGACGCTAAACGTCGCCGCACAAAAAGCTCAAGCGGTAAACCGATCAAGACGAAGTAAGAAAAGGACTCACCTTTCTTGCGAACCACAGCCACCTTCGCAGGAATTTCCCCGCAACCAGCGCTACACTTTTTGCCCGCCGGGCGCTACGTTTTCTGACCGTTGTTTACAAATCTTTGCTTATGTGATTAATCTCTGCAAAAACGGAGACCATTACTGGGTTTTCGCACATGTCACGCCCAGCTTTGATGAAATTGGCAACATTATTGGATATCACTCGTCGCGCCGAGTTCCAGAGCGTCAAGCGATCAACCAGATCGAGCCAATCTACAAAATGCTGAGAGAAAAAGAAGATTCATATGCAGATTGGCGAGAGGGAATGAACAAAGCGATGTCCATCTTAATTGAGCACTTGGAACAACAAGGGCTCCGATACGATCAATTCGTCTTTGCGTTGTGAT
>JAESQE010000645.1 GCA_016765335.1 Planctomycetaceae bacterium | reverse complement strand
TCTAAACAGAATCTCTATCTTGTGATTTCGTCCTGATGCGATTACTTGCTATAATACACACCGGGGCTAGATTGATCATCGAAAACCGGTCTTCCCGACTGGCTGCCCCGTTTTCTTCAAATCGGGATTCGTGACGGGAGGCGATAGCATGGGCGAAGTAAAGCTGATAACGAAATATCAGGACGCTTGCGTCGGGCTAATGGAATCCGCAATGCACTTACATCGGTTTTCGAGTTTTGCACTTGAGTACTCTGAGAACCAGGAAAATCTACAAGCTGAATCTGCAAGGGAGCTTTACGCAAAGGCGAGTGAGTTATGTAGGGTGCGTCGAGACGCACCTTTTAATCAAAGTGCTTGAACTCGTCACCGTGCCATTTGTAAACAACGGTCAGAAAACGTAGCGCCGAGCGGGCAGAAAGTGTAGCGCTGGTTGCGGGGAGATTCCTGCGAAGGTGGCTGTGGTTCGCAAGAAAGGTGAATCCTTTTCTTACTTCGTCTTGATTGACTCGCCGCTTGAGCTTTTTGTGCGGCGACGTTTGGCGTCCTGTAATCGGTAGCTTTCGCCAGCGGTTTCCAATATGTGACAGCGATGGGTTAAACGATCCAGCGTCGCTCCGGTAAGACGCTCGCTGCCGAGGACTTCAGGCCAGTTTTCAAAGGGTAAATTCGTAGTGACGATCAAACTCATACGTTCGTAGGCCGTACTGATGACATCGAATAAAAGTTCGGCGCCGAGTTTGCTGGCGGGGACGTAGCCCAGCTCATCAAGAATCAATAAGTCGAGTTTCGAGAGTTGTCTTTTGAGACGCAGAAGATCTCGATCCTCACGAGCTTCCATCAGGTGCGTGATCAGCTCGGTCACCTGATAAAAACGAACTTTCTTCCCTTGGCCACACGCTGCAATTCCAAGTGAAATCGCCAAATGTGTTTTTCCAGTCCCCGAATTTCCGACCAGTAAAATATTCTCTCGCTTTTCAATGTACTCACCTCGCATCAATTCATTGACAAGCAATTTGTTCAATGAAGGTTGTACTTTGAAATCGAACGTATCCAGAGTTTTGTGAGTCGGGAATTTGGCTGCTTTCAATCTCCTTTCGGCGGCACGGCGTTCTCGTTCAATCAGTTCCAGTTCGCTTAATTGTAACAGGTAGCCGAGATGATCCACGTTATCTGTCGCACAACGAACGGCGACTTTCTCGCACTCACTGAGGATCGTTGGTAATCTCAAATTCTTGAGATGATGTTGTAGCAACACAACAGATTTGGTTTGAGTTTTTGTCATAATCTTAACCTCTAAGTAATAAGGACTGGTAAGCAGAAACATCTGTTTGCGCAACCTGTACCAGTTTCAGGTGCGGACGACCGTCCAAACAAAACAGTGTGCTGGGAATTTCCTGTTGATAATCCAATATCAACCGAATGGCATCAGCGTTAACGACTCCAATATCAAGACCGTACTGCACAGCGTGCTTCAATTCAGTGATTGAATATCGCTCCAGCAGCCGCAAGACTTTGATAAACTCTCGGGTGCCAATCTCAGCGAGTTCAGATTCCATACGGCGTCTTAAAATCCCAAAGCAAACTGGCAAATCCCAGTTCTCCAACGGCTTGGCGTGATCAAACCCGCCGGGTTTTCGCTCTAAGAGCCCTAAATAATGGACGGGATCGAAGAATGATTGCTCCCGGCCCCAGTGTCTTTTATGTCTGGCAATCAACTGATCTTCAAAACTGAGCCGGACTTCATCGATAGTGGCCACAATCGTAATTTGACGATATGCAAATTTTGTGGGCACCGAATAACTGTTTCTGTCGAAGCGAACCAGAGAGAGTGAATTGGCATTAGCCTGTGCGAGACGATGGGCATCAAAGGTCTGCCTTGGTATGGGCAGCATCGAGGATTGTTCCTCGACAAGCAACACTTGTTTTGCAGAAGGTTTACCTCGCAACTGACGTTTTAAGTCATCCTGGCAACATTGCCATAATTGTTCATTGAGCCTTTCCAAAGAATCAACACAAGGAACTGGAACCAGAAAGTTCCTGCGAGCAAAATCCAAAAGTCGTTCGACATGCCCTTTCTCGTTGGGACGTCTCACCAGACAGAAATGATCTTCATACAAAAAGTGACTTTTCAATCGTGAAAACTCAGTTGTTACTTTTCTTTCGCGAGTTCCGATAATACGGGCCACTGCGATTTTGGAATTATCATAACTGATGCGTTTCGGCACACCACCAAAGAATTCAAAGGCTCGCTTGTGCCTCTCCAGAAAAGACTCCGTACATTCTCTCGGAAAGGCCTGCATGAAAATGGCGTCCGAATAAGGCATTGTCATGACAAACAAGGCCACTTTGGTTAACTCGCCATTAAGTAAAACATCAGCAAATCCAAAGTCAACCTGAGCTTCGCCAGGAGGATGGCTCAACGGCAGGAAAACTTCACGAGACTTTTGTTTCAACTCGCGAATTGCCTCTTGAACAATCGTAATTCCCCCTGTGAATCCATGCTCTTTCTGGAGCCGCTCGAATATCTTTCTGGTCGTATGCCGCTGTTTGCGATGAGTCTTTTTATCACTCTCCAAGTATTCAATAATGGTCGGTAAAAACGAATCGATTTTAAGAACCCGAGTTTTGGTCAACCGATACCCCGGTGGCTCGGTATGCGTCAGGATTTTCTTCAGCGTCTCCCAATGGATTTTGTACTCAGTGCAAGCGCCACGCTTACTAATCTCACCATTGAGAACTCGCCGACGAATTTCAGCCCATTGTTCCATGTTAGTGTACACCGTTACCTCCTGCCTGGTTGAAGTCAGAACTTTCTGAAAACAGAAAGTCTGACCAAAACCAAGCAAGTGGTCATCTGGGCGCTACACTTTTAATCCAATTTACCACTCACCGCTCGGCGCTACGTTTTCTGGCCGTTGTTTACAACCATTCCGCTTGGCTTCCCGAAATTGACGATAATTGCTCATGGTATGATAATAACAATCAGACAAAGGTGCGTCACGACGCACCCTACGGAACTGGCCTTTTTACACGATCAAAGAAATCGCGTATCTGACTTGAATACTGGTACTTTTCAAGCGGA
>JAESQE010000644.1 GCA_016765335.1 Planctomycetaceae bacterium | reverse complement strand
TCTTGGGCTTTTCTCTGTGACCTCTGTGTCTCCGTGGTTTATTCAGATCTCTCCTGTTTGATACCGGCTACGTTGAGTGAGGCGACAGGAAATCATATCCCAAAATCATTAAACTGTCTGCCATTTAACGCTAGTTGCAATACTACACGATGCTTGGTATTGGTCAGTTCAGGCAATGAGCTTCGGTTGTTTCACGAATAAAACGAGGCTCTTCTCGTACGGTCACATGGCCCAGATCGACCTGTTCTCGCATGTATTCGAGTACTTGATTGGGGTCGATGTCGCCGCAAGTGAAAATATCCAGTGCCAGCATCTGATCTTGAGCATAGCAGTGAGCCGAGCAATGACTTTCGTCGAGGAGCACAAAGGCTGTGAAGCCCGGCGGAGAATTGTGACCAAAATGATACCGAACCTGCGAAATGACATTCGCACCAGCGCGAGTTGCAGCGTTTGCCATCGCTTCAAGGACCAGCTGGTCATTCAGGCAGACATCTTGTGGAACACTGAAGCAATCAACGAGTAAATGACGACCCTTTTGCAATCGATTCTTCTCTCTGTATTGAAATGTGACTATAAAAATCAGCTGATTCGCATTTGCGTCTTTGCTCGCGAGTTGGATATTTCCTCAACTCTGATCAGTAGAAGCCCACGATCAAGTACGCTACGCAGTTTTTTGGGAATTTGGTATGTGTTGAGATTTTAGTCTTATTTCGCCAGAAATCCGATGCTGTTTAGCTTGAATCTCCTACACAATTGGGAATGTTTCAGGAATTCACATCAACCAAAATCGTTTTGAACTCTGCAAGTCTGAAGAAAACAATCTCAAACTCCCATTGCAACACAGCCCGGAGGATGAAACAATTGACCGATCAGAATTAGAACAAATAATTGCCAAGTCGTCTGGCTCACACATTTCATTCCAGTCTCAGTATCGTTAAGTGATGTCCTACAGAACAGTTAAACGCCTACTAGGTGAAACCAGTCTCGAACGGATATGCCGATTTCTGTTCGGAGGCGGGTTGATGCTGTTGATTTCGGGCAGTTTTTACTTTTACGCTCGGCTCAATGCTGACATTATCAATGAGCAGAGCAAAGAAACTGCTCAGTTGCTTGTTGCACCAATCATCATGGAGAAACATCTCCAGGCGGTTGGTATTGATGAGCAATATATTCCAATCATCGAAAACATGGCCAGCACGTTGAAGCCAGATGGTTTGAAAGAATATCGTTGGCGGTTATTCAAGTTGGACCTCAAGGCAGACTCGGCTGATCGTTCTTCGGGCGACTTTTTGGACGATCAGGTTCTTCCACGAATCCGTAATGGCGAAAAAGAGATTGTGTTATCTTTACCTGAAAAACAGGAATACCGTTACTACGCTGCGGTTTATGCGACCAAGTCCTGCCTTTCCTGTCACGAGCATTCAGAGACTCATACCCAGGTGGGTGATGTGCTTGGCATGGTGAAAATTACGTTGCCTCTGGGAAAGACGACAAATCGATTGGCCAGAAATAATGCAATCTTACTGGCAATGGGTATTGTCACTTCCTTCTTGGCGATGTTTGCTGCCTATGCCATTGTACGGTATGTAATTGTTAAACCCCTTTTGCACCTTAAGGAAGTCAGTGACGAAATCGCAAAGGGTTCACTCGATTTGCGAGCCAATATTCAAACCGGCGATGAATTCGAAGAATTGAGCCATGCATTCAACCGGATGTTAAGGCATCTGGTGACCGTCCAGGATGAACTCAAACAGGCGAACAGCAATCTTGATTCTAAAGTGGATGAACTGGCCCGAGCAAACCTTTCGCTGTTCGAAATGAATAAGCTGAAGAATGAGTTTCTGGCGACGATGAGTCACGAACTCCGCACGCCTCTGAACAGTATCCTGGGCTTCAGTGAAGTGTTGAACTCGGCAGCGAACCTGACCGAAAATCAGAAGCGGTATCTAGGGAATATTTCTACTTCAGGACAGCTTCTTTTGTCGATGATTAACGACATTCTAGATTTGGCAAAAATCGAGAGTGGGAAAATGGAAATTCATCCGGTTGAATCTTCAATTGCAGGGCTGATCGAAGAACTGTGTGCAAGAATTGCACCGCTTGCAAATCGTAAAAATATCGAACTGACTTGGAATACTGAGGCCAATATTCCCGTGCTGATGCAGGATTCAGGAAAAATTCAGCAGATACTCACTAATTTACTTTCCAACTCGGTGAAGTTCACTCCAGATGGTGGACGGGTCCGGTTGGAAATCGCTGAGATTTGTCTGACAGATAAACAGAAGGCTTCCAAGCAGAATACTTCCAATTTCATTCAAATCAGTGTCGCTGATACAGGAATCGGGATCCCGCTGGCTGACCAGGAACGTATCTTTGAAAAGTTTCGTCAGGCCAGTACCACTCCAGGACAGGAAACATTGCTGACTCGCGAATATGAAGGGACTGGCCTGGGGCTTTCGATTGTTAAAGAACTCAGCAAACTTCTGGGGGGTGAAGTCACATTGGAAAGTGAATTCGGCAAGGGATCTACATTTGTAGTTCGGTTACCACAGAAAGTCCAAGCAACTCAGTCAGGTGATCACAAAGAAGATGATGCCTTGGTATATCAAACCCTCGAAAGAACCAGGCAACGCGCCAGGCAATTGATTGTTCATCATCAGGACGCAGAGCAGCTTTTGCAAGAAGACTGCGAGACAAACAATGTTGC
Organism: Planctomycetaceae bacterium; assembly: GCA_016765335.1. GTDB lineage: Bacteria > Planctomycetota > Planctomycetia > Planctomycetales > Planctomycetaceae > Rubinisphaera. The sequence goes on along the minus strand of JAESQE010000644.1, from coordinate 1,034 downwards.
AGAAATTGCTTCTGAAACCGGACAAAAAAACAGAACCGATCAACCGGCTGAAAAACCGAACGAGCAATCACGTGAGGTTGGTTAACCCTTGCTGGATGACGAACCAGGATTAAATACAGATGGCTTTTTTCGGCGCACGCGGTTTTGCCAATGCAGTCGATCTAAAGTCACGACTCCGTGACGTATTGCACAGTTCAGGCAGCACTTCTCGTCGCCTCGGATCAGATAAATTTCCCCGATTACAATCAGATGAAAGTAGTCTTCTCCGGGACTTTTGTAGTAACAATACTCCTTAGTACTGTTCGATTTGACGCGGCCTTCCCAGCCCTCATGCTGAGGCAAATATAGCCTTTTGTCGTCCGGAGAAGGTTCAATTTGGTCTTCTGAATCCATGGCTCTGCTCCCTGCAAACTCAATTGAAACTTACATTAAGGGAGCTTCTGGAATATTGGTTCTCCCCCTTACGAAGGAGGAGTTAGAGGGGGGTTTAAACTACTTTTTATCACCAAACGGTCTTCGAGAAGCTCTGGAATTCAATTTTTAGAAGTTCCCTTGAGAGGATATCAAAAAGTGGAAACGGATTTGCTGGGTTACGTAAAAACTAACCCAGCCTACGGGAAATCATGCGTTCCTTCGGTAGCATGGTAGCATTATTCGGACCGAAAGCGATAGCCGACTCCCCGGACGGTTTCGATCAAATCTGCATGCTCGGCTAATTTCTGACGCAGCGAGCGAATATGCACATCGATGGTTCGCTCTAAAGCATTCGCGTCTTCGCCTCGGCAAGTATCAATCAATTCGTTTCGGCTAAAGGGCCGCCCGATTTGCCGAATCAGCGTCCATAAAATATTGAACTCCGTGGGAGTCAAAATCAGCTCTTGATCATCCACTGTGACCCGGTGATTCGCTTGATCAACACAAATTCCTCGGCTCATCACGGTCAAGTTTGAGTTTTCGCTGGAAGCATCTCGCCGAAGCAGCGCTTTGATGCGCGAAATTAACGGCTTGATCTTAAAAGGCTTGGTGACATAATC
>JAESQE010000643.1 GCA_016765335.1 Planctomycetaceae bacterium | reverse complement strand
GGAACCCGTTGCAGATACCGTGCCTCCCAGCGGGGTTGATTACGACCGCTGGTTAGGGCCAGCCCCCAAGCATGCATTCAATAAACATCGTTTTCACAGCACCTGGCGAATGTATCGTGATTACGCCAACGGCGAAATTGGAGATGATGGAATTCATGATCTCGATCTGGCTGCCTGGGGACTGGGAGTCGATACTCTTCCGAAGCAAATTACCGCTCGGGGCGGTCGCATGATGCTACACGGTCATGCCAGCGACTATCCCGATAACATGAACGTCACCTACGAATACCCCGATGGCCGGTTGCTCATCTACGAAAACTATCCATTCACTTCGTATGGATTGCATGGCTTCGATAACGGTAACGTGTTTTATGGCACAGAAGGTTACATGATCTTTTCCCGCCGAGGTGCATTCAGCGTATTTCTTGGACCCAAGAGTAAAAAAGGACCGACCGAAGGACTCGATATCAGAGGGCAACGCGGTTACGCAGAGCACATGACTGAATTCTTAAATTCAGTCAGAACTCGCGAACAAACCAAAGCCAATCCGTTAACCGCTCACCGCAGTTGTGCGCTGGTCCATTTGGGAGAGATCGCCTACCGCACACGTGGACTTCTCAATTTCGATCCCAAAAAGGAACAATTTATCGACTGCGACGAAGCAAACCAACTACTAGGAAAATCCTATCGCAAACCATACGGACTACCCACATAATTCGTTCCAATATTTCATTCCTGCTTTTGATCTTTATCTTGTAGTGCAGGTAATTGCATCACAGAGACGTTTTGTTCGACTAATTCGGCAGTTGCCTTAAAACTTTTATTAACACGACTATGAAAACCGGTAGCAAACATCTGTTGGCGATATTGTTTGCGACTAGCAAAGATATAATGAGAAGGTTGGGAATCGGCAGCGATATTGGTCAGTTCCAATTCACTCTCTCCACTGCTCCACAAAATTGGATATGTTAGCTCATGTGCATAACCACTTCTTAAATAAACTTTTCCTTTGAAGCTTGGCCCGATATACCCAAATGGCTTTGCGGTCCAGGGGGCAACAGGCAACTTTGCTAGATACTCAGGCACTAGTTCTTCGAGTTTCTCGGGATATCGCTCGTTCTCTTTGGCAAATGCCAAGATCGCAAATAATGTTGTTCGCTTACGATGGCCTGAGATGAGATTCACGTAAGTTTCAAAATGCTGCATGGTCTTTCTTTGAACGAGGTCTCTTACTGCAGGAGTTGATTCGTAAAGGCGGGTGCTTTCTTCGTTGCGAAATTGAGTTCTAATAGTGTTCCAAAAGTACTCGTAAATAGTGTTAATGGGAATCTCATTCTCCAAAGATTTGTCATAACGTGATGCTAAGATGGAATAGAACATTGCAGGTCTATCCAGCAAACGTTTTGCGCGTGTTTTTTCGGTGGGAAGAATCGTCCAGCGAGATGAATTCATAACTGAATCGAGCAGGTAAGGCTCATTCTCTAGTACTGGTATCCCGAATGCATTTCGGGAATTCCTGCTGACAAGTTTCCAGAACAATTCATTGTCATGTTTGATTTGATAATTAGCATAGGTGAACCATTTTTGTGTCATCTGCCTCAAAGGGGTAATGCGAGTTTCACGCGAGACAGATTCCTTTGCCAGTTCTCGCAAACTCTGCGCACTTTCCTGGTCGAGTAATCGCGACATGTTTTTCGGGGAAAGAACACCTAAATCGTCCATGTATGAATTTGGTAAAGCAATCATAAGGTCATTTGGTTTATTGAGATGGGAATGAACTTCATCGATATTCCACAGAAAGCGAATCATATCCGCTGGTGTCAAAGGAAACGGATATTCGCCATGATAATATCCATTCTGGAGTAATCTGAACAACTGTCGGTCAGCAGGGAACAGATCGTATGATTCCTCAATTGGAGTATTTAAATCTGGTTGTGGTCTCCAGTATTTCAACAGATTGATCTGTAAGGGTTGATTGCTTTGATATCGAGACTCCAGTAGGTTGGCTATTTCTAGTAAAGGTGCTTTTTGTTCTGCAATCTCCTCACTATAGATTTCGCTGAACAAAGCCTTTGTTGAATCTGTAATTATAGTATTCGGGACACGCTGGTCTTTTCGTTCTTTCTCGACTCTCTTTGAGACAAGCAGGGACATTTCTCTGTTACGCGGGAATGAATTCACAAGTTCTAAATACTTTTCGGAATAATCCTCATCTGAAGACATTAACAATACTTCGCCTACATCATCTAACGACGTATCATGATAGGTCGGCACACTCCAAACTCGATACTGGCAGAACATGCCGCAACTAATCATCAATGCGACAGGGAACACAGCTAGTCTCCATCGATGACGATTCGCTGGGTCGACTAAATCTCGAAGGGCATTATTACATGCCCAGTAGCTTGAAAAGGCTAAGGAAATAATGATCGGCAATAAAGCTATTCCCAGTGGGACATAACTGCCTTTGCACAGATTCATGATCACGATGGCGAAAAACGAAGTGATCATCGCAAGCAGAGCAGCGAAAATTGCTTGCGGCACACGCATGATCGACCATTGACCAAGCAGAAATAAGAGTAATGCATAAAACCAGAGGTCGGAAGGGAAGTCATTCATCCGAGGCATCATGAATTCTGGAAATTCGTCCCAAGCTCTATGTCTCAAAGTTATCCCGGGGAAAAGGGCAGGCATCAGAAATAATTGCCCATACTTCAATGCCAATAGAAGGGTACCTGTGACGGTCAGCCAGATTAAGTTCTTGCTTAGCCAATACGTTGCTGTGGACGCCCCTCGCTGATACCAGAATCGGGCGCGGTCACGATTTTGTTCACTGTAACAGGAAACGAGCCCCATCAGTAAGGGAACAACATACAAGGTTAGAGAGGGACCATATTGCACAATGAAGATGTCAATTAAAATTGTAAGCAGAGCGATAATTCCCCAAAACAAACCATGCTGTCGAAGTTCATACCAGATAATTCGGGTGACAAATCGCATCTGTGGGGAACACTCGTGGTACCGTGAAGTGATATTAGAACGAAACCTTGGCAATGCCAAAGAGAAAGAAATCGACCGACGATTCCCCGAAAACCAGCGAGAGATGGAGTACCAGTTGGCAGCGACCAGTAGCAGAATCAGCGAACAGTGAAAGAGTAACGAAAGCTCTGTACCGCCGAGAAACCTTGTATTCACAAAACCGTCAAATATCCATTTAACAACAAACACGCTGATCAGAAAAAGAACAACAGATGTGACCAAAGCCGTCAGCACTCTTCGGAACCAACAGGAGCAGAAAATCCCGCATAACAGTGCTTCAAATGACAGCCCGAAATATATCAATAAATTTTGCGGAGTCATGACGCTAGAAAAAGAAGCCAACCTATTACTAACCTCATTAAGGCTGGCAAGCGCATTGATGAAATATGAAATGAGAATCAGGCAAACCCAAAGCAACAGTAATCCGCTAAGACCGACCAGAAATTTCCCTTGCCAAATCGAACGAGGTGATACCCCCAAACGTTGAAGCAGTTTTTCGGTGCCGTATTCGGTTTCGCCAGCAAACATGGTGGCGCCGATGGCAAATGCAGCTGCGATGGAAAGCACAGAGATCAGGCCAAACATCGCACCCAGTCGATTACCAGTTTGGAACTCAAAGCTCATTGCAATAAGGCCTAGGGATCCCAGCCCGACCAGTAGCGCAACGAGCCGCCCGACCAGGTAACTCTCTTTCCAAACAATCTGCCGGAATTCTTGATTCATGATGCTTTTCCCGTAAACCACTAAACCTGCTGGATAACCAATTGATTATTGTTCTGTTTGTAATATCTTGATGCTTCGTTTCGTTTTACCGGCGGCTAGCGCCTTGCCGCTCATGCAAAATTCTGGCTTCAGTGAGCGGCAAGGCGCT
>JAESQE010000642.1 GCA_016765335.1 Planctomycetaceae bacterium | reverse complement strand
TCTCTCGCCTGGACAACCTTCGGCCCAGGAAGAAAAACGGAAAGCTGACTTATGTGTAAAAGACAGGGTCTTGACCCAGCCTACGCTCGGATATTATCTCACCTGGAGTGTTTGGCTTGGCGGGCGGGGAGTTTGGACTTTTTGTTTGAACTTTTTTTGTTGGGGCTGGGGAGATCGAATTTTCTTAGGAACTGTGGGCGATCTTCTCGACCGTTGCGTGTGTAATCTTTCCAGATTGATTGGGCCACTTGTTCTTCGTTGCGGTTTTGCTGCTGTGTCATAAAACAGAACAAGCGTTCGGAAAGACGGATTAATGGGATGCCGTGTGTTTGTTTTTCTTGCTGATAGAGCCAGTCGGAGAGAGCGAAAAATTCCTGGAATGGGGATTCGCGGTTTTCCCAAAGCAGGTTACGGCTTTGGATAAAGTTGCCGCTGTTGGCGATTAAATCCCAGTATTTTGCAAAGCGGCGCATTTGCTGCATCTGTTCGAAAGGCACCAGTTTGGTACTCAGGATTTCATACGGAGCATACGAGCTGTAAGCCATTTTCCATTCGTCATCGTGGCGCACAATTGGCGTGCCTCGCAGTCGTTTCAACACGCCTACTTGAATTTCCTGCGGATCAAGAGAAATCAGGCGATCAAACCCGATTGCGAAACTTTCTACGGTTTCGCCGGGGAGACCGAGTATTAAATCTGCATGAATATGGACACCCGTGTGCTGTCGCAGGAATGCAAAGTTGTCTGCCAGTTTATCGTTGTTCTGACGTCGAGAAATTAGCAGGCCGACATCGTGATTAAAAGTTTGGATTCCAATTTCGAATTGCAGGGCACCAGCTGGAAATTTTTCGATCAGTTCGCGTAAAGTTTCAGGGAGTCGATCCGGGATCATTTCGAAATGTAGAAACAAACTTGGTTCGTAGCGCTCCAGAAAGAATTGCAAGATGGCCTTGCTGACTTTCATATTCAGATTGAAAGTTCGATCCACAAATTTGAATTGCCGTACGCCTTGATCGAACAGTTGCTGCATACTTTCAAGAAACTGATCGATATCGAATTGCCGCACCGGGATATCTAATGAAGAAAGGCAGAACTCGCAGGTGAACGGGCAGCCGCGGGAAGCTTCGACGTAAATGACACGATGTTTAATGTCTTGTGCATCGTACAGATGATAAGGCGTTTTGACCTGATCGAGTGCAGGGACACCTGCGGGGATGATTTTTTCTACAGGGGGCTTGTCAGATAAGATCTTTCTGCACAGTTCTCGAAATTCGAGATCAGCTTCGCCTGTGACGATGTAATCAGCGTGTCTGGTAATTTCCTGACCTTCAATTTCATAACTGACTTCAGGCCCGCCAAGCACAATTTGAATGTCTGGTTTTAAATGTTTTAAGTCGGACACGAGCTTGGTGATGGGTTCGATGTTCCAGATATAAACGCCGAAACCCACGATGCGGGGCTGACGTTGCAAAATGGAATCAAGCACTTCGTTGAGATTATCGTTGATGCCGAATTCCAGCATCTCGGTTTGATCGGTTAACTCGTCCATATTCGCCATCAGATATCGCAGGCCAAAAGAGCTGTGCCAATACCGGGCATTCAAAGTGGTGAGGACGATTTCGGGCATGGTAATTCAGTGGTTTGAAACAAGTCAGTTGGAGTTAGGGAAGAAGAAGCTTACCGCGGAGACACAGGGGGCACAGAGAAGCACAAGGGGTGTTTTATCCGTGAAAATCCGTGTTGATCCGTGGCTAAGTTTTTAAGAATCAAGGTTTACATGCACCGAGGATAACATCTTTGATTCCATTCGTCAGCGGATCAGTCCTGAATAGATTATTTGTGTGTCTTGCGTGGAATCCTGAATCAGATCGTGATAGGATCGATCTCGATACATAAAGGGCGTGTCATGTGTTTCGGTTCGTTGTACTTCATTTTGTTTTAATCAGGTCATCAATAATGCTCTCTCAGTTTGTACATAAATATTGTGTTTGTCTAATCTTGGCAGTGTTGTGGGCAGCGTCTCCTGCACAGGCAGCAGATAAAGTGATATCGCCTCAAAAAGGTGTCATCAAGTTGTTTAATGGAAAGAATCTGGATGGTTGTTATGTCTGGATGCGTGATACAGCTTATGAAGATCCACGCAATATTTTCACGGTGAATGATCAAGGGCAGTTGCATATTTCCGGCGATGGTTATGGTGGCTTAATTACGAAGCAAAGTTACCGCGACTATCATATGGTGATCGAATTCAAATGGGGAGAAACCACGTGGAAAACGCGGAAAGATCGTGCTCGCGATTCCGGTGTTTTGTTTCACTGTCATGGCGCTGATGGCGGATACGGTAATACCTGGCAAGCTTCGATTGAAGCACAAATTATCGAAGGGGGTGTCGGAGACTTTCTGGTGCTCACCGGGAAAGATCCCAAAACAGGGGAAACAATTCCGACGTCGCTGACAGCTGAGATTACCAAAGATCGCGATGGGGAAAAGATCTGGAAAAAAGGCGGGGAAAAAGTAACGATTTCAGCTGGTCGAATTAACTGGCTACATCGAGATGTCGACTGGGCAGACAAAATTAATTATCGAGGTCGCCAGGATGTTGAAAGTGAATTTGGTGAGTGGACGCGAATGGATGTGATCTGCCAAGGAGATCATGTGCTTGTGAAGGTGAACGGCGTCACTGTCAACGAAGGATTTGAAGTAAAACCGAGCCAGGGACGTTTGTTGGTGCAAACCGAGTTGGCTGAAATGTTTGTTCGTCGCTGGGAACTGTGGCCGCTGGGTAAAGCTCCTGAGTATAAAAAGTGATGCCTGTTTTCGGTTTGAATGAATAGAGATTCCTATTAAATAGCTTCCCCGCCCCCTCCAAAAGGCCTGATCATCATGACCACTCGAAGAACTTTTCTTAAGCAGGCAGCTGCCTCCACACTTTGTACCTCTGCGGCTTTGAATTATGCAAAGACAGCCGAAGCCAAAGAGGCTTCAAAAAAAGAGGTTCTGGATATCATCGATTGCCATACGCACTTTTATGATCCCTCACGACCACAAGGGGTGCCGTGGCCTCCCAAGAACACATCGCTGTATCGCACGGTTCTTCCTAAAGATTTAAGAGCACTTCCCAAAACCAAACCGTTATCGGGAACTGTCATCGTTGAGGCCAGTAAATGGATTGAGGACAATCAATGGTTGCTCGATATTGCTAAGGATGATCCGTTTATTGTGGGGATTGTCGGGAACCTTCATCCGGAAAGTGAAACTTATCAATCGGACCTGAAAAGGTTTGCTGCCAATCCGCTTTATCGAGGGATACGCGTTTCTCACAAAGCGGTGGAAAAAGAACTAACTGCGAAAAATCTGAAACCGTTCCAGCTGTTGCTCGATCACGATTTGGAACTGGATATCAATGGACCGCCTGCGATGCTTACGATTGCAACGAATCTTTCGAAAGCATTGCCGAAGCTGCGAATTGTGATTAATCACATTGGAAATACAGCACTGGATAAGAATGGTCCGCAGGCAGATTGGACCGAAGCGATGAAGGTTGCTTCCGAGCAGGAAAATGTTTTCTGCAAAGTTTCGGCTTTGGTGGAAGGGGCAAGTCGCGGTGGGGTGAAGCCGCCCGGTGAGCTTGATTTTTATCGACCGTATTTAGATGTTCTTTGGAATGCATTCGGTGATGATCGCTTGATTTACGGAAGCAACTGGCCCGTTTCTGATCGAGCGGCTGATTACGCGACGCTTCAGAAAATTGTGTTGGATTACGTCGCCGAACGCGGAACAGAAGCAACAAAGAAGTTCTGTTCCCCCAATGCAATCAAGGCTTACAAGTGGATTGATCGCAAAGGCCGAGCGGCTCATTTGTCTTAGTGTTACGAGAACCTCTATAAATTGAATCCCAGAGCTTCTCGAATACGGCTTGGTTATAAAAAACAGTTCAAAAACCCCCTCTCACTCCCCCTTCGTAAGGG
>JAESQE010000641.1 GCA_016765335.1 Planctomycetaceae bacterium | reverse complement strand
GGTGGTTAATGTCGATTCGTCATTAACTTCAAACACAGGAAATGCATCTTCAGGTGCAGTGACAGTTAAGCCTGCGGGGAAGACTTCCTGTTTCGGTTGCAGAAAATCTCCCCGATGAAAGAGTCGAGTTTTAGGGACATGATTCGGAGCTTCCACCAAGGCTCGTAAAAACTGCTCAGCAGGCTTCTTTGCTCGAACCTTAACTACCTGTGCATCAATTTTCTTAAGTTCTTCCACTTTTTTGGGTAGGTACTGATACAACGTGCCGGGGCTGATGTTGATACTGGGATGCTTCTTGAGAATCTTTTTTTGCTCTTCAGTTCGTTTATCTTTGGCTGCCTGATACGCTTCTTGAAGTTGTGTTCTGAGCGGTTCTTCGTATTTTTTCAACTCGATATCAAGTGCCTGATGCATATACTCTTTCTGCTTTTTTGCTTTTTCGGCAATCAACACCTGAGCTTCTTTTTCAATCTCGGCAGCCTTTTGACGATCCGCATCCGTATACAATGTAACTCGGCGAGCGTTAGGTACCTTCCAGGCGTTGCAATCTAATGCGGGTTCAAAGATTGCCCGAATGGCATAGTAATCTGTCTGCGGAATGGGGTCGTATCGATGATCGTGGCACTGGGCACATTGCAGGCTCAAGCCCATCAACGTGGTCCCAATAATCTTGATGGTATCGCCCATCACCCGATTTCGTCCCTCGGGATTGTTGGCACCACTGCCGGTACCATCAACAGACATTCGCAAAAATCCAGTCGCGGTGAGTAACTCAATTTGCTCAGCAGTCCACTCTCCTTTTTTGGGGCCGGCTAATTCATCCCCTGCAAGCTGTTCGATAATAAATTGATCGAATGGTTTGTCTTCGTTGAAGGCACGAATCACCCAATCTCGATATTTCCACGCCCAGAGGCGTTCTGTATCTGCGACAGAGTAACCTTCGGAATCAGCATAGCCTGCAACATCGAGCCAATGACGAGCCCATCGCTCGCCATAATGAGGCGAAGCCAAAACATCAGCCACAAGTTTTTTGAACCAAGCTTCCTCTTCAGACGGGTCATCCAACCATTTCTTCATTTGCTCCGGCGCAGGAGGCAAACCAATCAGATCGAAGTACACACGTTTGATGAGTGTTGCTCGATTGGCATCAGCAGAGAAAACGAAAACGTCTCGTCCGTTTTTATCGCTACTCGCATTTTTCTGAATGACAAAATTCAAAACCAAGGCATCGATGGGGGTTCGGATTTGCTTTTGTTGCTCAGCTGAAAAAGTGGATTTATCTGGAACAGTAGGACGCTTAATCGGCTGAAACGACCAGAAGCTGCGTTCTTCCAGAGTGACACCCAGCCCTGGTCCAATTTTTTCGGGTTCTGGTCGCAGTGTTCGTGATCCTGCCGCAAGCCAGGCTTTAATAAGATCGACTTCATCCTGAGGAACTTTGTGATCCCCAGGAGGCATTTCACCTTCTTGAATACGTATCAACAAAAGGCTTTCGATTGGATTCCCGGAATCAATCGCAGATCCAGATTCTCCCCCTTTGTTGATCAATCGAACCAGACGCAAATCCAGACCACCTTCAGGCGTTTCGGTTGCACCGTGACAATCCATGCAATGAGTCCGAAGGATTGGACGGATATCCTTTTCGAAACTCAAATCCTGTTGTTCCGTTTTTTTCTCATCAGCCGCTTGTAGCTGGTTGATAGACGCAACATCTACCAAGCTGACAAAAGATAACAAAAGAGCAAAACAAAACAGACACAAGGCAGAAGGAAGGATTTTTGTCGCAAGTGATTTCACAGTAGAATATCCTTGATCACGGTTCCGTGTACATCGGTAAGACGGCGTTCAAGTCCGTTGTGATAGAACGTGAGCCGCTCGTGGTTGAGGCCAAGCAAATGCAGGATGGTCGCATGGAGGTCGTGTATTGTAACAGCGTTTTCGACTGCCTTGTACCCAAATTCGTCTGTTGAACCGTAAGTAAACGGCGTTTTAACCCCTGCACCAGCCATCCAACAGGTAAATCCCTCAGGATTATGATCTCGACCGCTGGCACCTTTCTGGAACGTAGGCATTCGTCCAAATTCAGTGCACCACACAACAAGCGTATCATCAAGAATACCGCGTTGCTTCATATCTTTGAGTAACGCTGCTGTCGGCTGATCCAAAATCGGTCCATGAACATCGTATTGAGCTTTGAGGCTTTTGTGCCCATCCCAATTACTGACGCCTTCTCCTCCTGTTTGATACGCTCCGTTGAAAAGTTGTACGAATCGAACACCCTTCTCAAGTAATCGCCGAGCCAGAAGACAGTTCTTGCCGTAGGACGCTTTGAGTTTGTTTTCAGTATCGTCAATGCCATACATTCTCAGTGTCGAGGCAGACTCTTTGGAAAGATCACTAATTTCGGGAACGCTTAATTGCATTTTGGCCGCCAGTTCGTAACTGGAAATACGAGCAGACAGTTCGGAATCTCCAGGAAAACGTTCGAGGTGTTGTGCATTAAGACGTTGAAGATAATTACGCGTTGCAAGATCTGTTTTGGGGCGAATTGATCCAGGCCGCTTCAAGTTGCGAATCGGTTTGGTTGCATTGAAATCGGTTCCTTGAAATGCAGCAGGCAAGAAACCGGGGCCCCAGTTATTCACTGAAGCTTGTGGCGTACCTCGTGGATCAGGAATTGCAATGTACGCTGGCAAATCACTATTTTCACTACCCAACGCGTAACTCGTCCAAGCACCCATGCTGGGAAATCCATCTAAAGTGTTTCCCGTTGACATATAATTTTCGCCCGGCCCATGCGTGTTTGTCTTCCCTTTAATAGAGTGCAAAAAACACATTTCATCAGCCATTGCCCCCAGATGTGGGACAAGTTCAGAGATCATTTTCCCCGATTCACCACGTGGCTTAAATTCCCAGGGACTTCGAGTAAGATTCCCCTGTTCGCCTTGGAATGTGACGAGTTTGTCTCCGCCGGGCAGCGGCTTGCCATGATGTTTAATCAACTCTGGCTTGTAGTCAAAGGTGTCCAGATGACTGCATGCTCCCGAACAGAATATGACCAGAACATTCTTGGCTGCTGCCTGAAAATGAGTTTTACGTGAAGCAAATGGATTCCCCGCATCGATCTCTGGTCGAATCGGAATCGCACCACCCACTGTTCTTCCGCCTTCTTTTTCTGTTGCCAACAGTTTTTGATCAGCGAGCATCGCTGCGAGTGCGATACTACTCAGCCCAGTGGCAGACTGATTGAGAAAACTTCGACGATCCAGAAGATGGCGGCTGGCAGGCAAACCAGAATTTGAAGTACTCATATGATGACTCACGGTAATCTATGTAATGTTGAAGTTCACGCTTTAGCGTGCCACTTAAAATTGATTCTCCCCCTTACCAAGGGG
>JAESQE010000640.1 GCA_016765335.1 Planctomycetaceae bacterium | reverse complement strand
TCTATTAATTGGTTCTCCCCCTTAGGAAGGGGGAGTGAGAGGGGGTTTTTGAGCTGTTTTTTATAACCAAACTGTATTCGAAAACCTATGGGATTCTATTAGTAGAGGTTCCCTCTAATATTTGCGAGAAGATATCACTTGAGGCCCAGATCCGACAAGGATCTCGCGTCTCTTGCATTACCATGCTGTTTCAGTATAGATTTGAGGCAAGAATCAAGACGAATTCAGGATTCTTAAATCCCTTATTGCCTACCTGAAACGACTGGATAATATCTCCTGATGAATAACCTGCCCGAACCATTGGATGTCATTGCAGTTGGCGCCCATCCGGATGATGTTGAAATTGGCTGTGGAGGCACTGTCGCGACCTTGGTCTCGCAGGGGTATCGAGTTGGCATTATCGACCTGACCGACGGAGAGCCGACTCCTCTTAGTCCTGGTCCAGAAACTCGCTTGGAAGAAGCTCGTCAGGCAGCGGAAATATTGGGAGTCCATGTTCGTGAGACGCTGGAATTGCCCAATCGTCGATTGTTTGACTGCTTTGAAGCACGAGTCGAATTAGCCAAGGTCTTTCGGCGATACCGTCCCAAAATTGTGATTGGAATCGCTGATAAAACTCCGATGGCTTCCCCTGATCATTGGCAGGCGATGCAAATTACTGATGCAGCTGTGTTTTACTCCCGGCTCACAAAATGGGACGATCAATTCGACAATCTTCCCGTACATACAGTGACACGCCAACTTTGGTATCCGCTGAGCTTCAAAAATCTCACCTTTCCAGAAGGGGCAGGGCACTTTGTTACTGATATTTCTCAGGTACTAGAGAAGAAGTTAGAAGCCATTCGGGCTTATAAAACACAATTCCCACCAGGAAAGGAGCATGTGTTCCGTATGGTTGAAGGTCAAAACAGACATATAGGAGCTTCTGCGGGCTTCGATGCAGGTGAACTACTGATTAGTTCGACATCAATTGGTGTGCGAGACCTTATGAAGGTTCTTTTATAAGTTGCGTTCTGTCATGGACTTGGTCACAATCAGGCGACTTGATTCAGCCTTCCGGATTCATTGGAATACTGACGTGAATCAGATTGCACGCGAATATATCTAACTACATCTTAGTTTTGCCCACAGTTGCCCAAGTTTATTTGTCAGTAATGCCAGTTGTGTTCGAACATCAAAAATATCAGCAAAAAACATTATTATGCCAGAATTCCGCTTTGGTCAGTTGAGCATCACAGGCAACTACAGAAAAAACAACGAGGATAATCTGTACATCGATTCCGAGTCGCGATTCTTTATTGTTGCTGACGGGATGGGTGGTCAAAGTGCAGGGGAAAAAGCGAGTGAACTTGCTGTCGATTTGGTTCCTAAAAAATTAGTAGAGCAAATCGACTTCATTGGAGATAGCCCTGAAAACGTACGCAAAGCAATCGATGATGCTGTTGGTCATGCGAATGCCGAAATTATGGCTTTGGGGCGTGTCGATCCCGAAATGAACAATATGGGGACTACGATTGTCCTGATTGTCTGGGTCGGTGATACGTTTTACGCGGGCAATGTTGGCGATAGTCGAGCTTATCTTTTGCGAAGTGGCAGCATCTCGCAGCTGACTAAGGATCACTCGCTGACGCAGGCGTTGGTTGAAGCTGGTACAATTTCTAAAGATGAAGCTCGCACTCATCGGTACAAGAATGTGCTCTACAGATATCTTGGCTCCAAAGAGGGTGGAGAAGGGGTAGAAACGAAAGAGATCAAACCTGAAAAGGGAGATCGATTCCTTCTGTGTACCGATGGCGTGACCGATGGTTTAACTGATGCAGAACTTCAGCAGATTATGGAATCTGAAGAAGATCCTCAACAAACAGCCGATGCGTTGATACTGGCTGCCCAAAAAGGTGGTTCGAAAGATAACATTACCTGTATTGTTCTTGACGTTCTGTAAGACGTTTTTTGCAACTGCTAATTAGTCGATCCTGAAAAACTCATCCGGCGAACATGAGTTTCTAAATTTGTTAGCGAAACAGGGGGGCGACGCTCCTGCGGAACCAGCTTGTACTGATTTTCTTCGTGCTCTTAGTGGTTTTTGTTTTTTTACCACCAAGGCACTAAGACACGAAGAAAGAAAAGAAGAAGCCATGATTGAGAAAAAGTATGATCCGTAATTGACAATGATTCGGCAGGAGGTGCCATGATCGGTCACGCAACGCAGGAGTTTTATTGATATTAGTATGAGATTTCGGCCTCATGTGTGACTCAAATTGCCAGGTTTTGAAGATGAGCAGGCAAAAACCTTGCAAATTTTAACACCCCTATCCCCAGTCACTGCCCCATTAGACTAGATCCAAAATAGTTTTTCAGGACCGACTAATTGAAGGCTTCCTATGCCCTTGGGCCAGCAAAGAATCTTACTGTTACTTCTGATCGTTGGCTGCGTGCTGCAAATTGTCATGTTGCTTGGTACTTCGATTCCGCTGGGAGTACCGGGGGAATGGGCATGGTCCCGCCTTCCTCAAGACGCCGTCAACTATTTCAATCTCGTGTTCACCGTATTAATTATTCTGCTTTATTATCTGTTTCTACGCTGGGGCGCAAAAAAAATCCAGCGATGCTCGTCGCTACACAAGACAGCTTTGCTTGTGATGCTAAGTCTGGCATCAATGACAGTTCTGTGGAACTTGAAAGCTGTCCCCGGAAACATCTTTGGTCATTCGGGAATGACCTGGGTCACGTACTATCCCAGGATGTCCGGTTACTTCACACAAGCAGTTTCCGGCGAACAAACCACGCAAGAATTCCTGGCCAACTACGAACAAGCTGCTGCCGAGGGAGATTACCTTCATCAAGGAACTCACCCTCCCGGTTTGATTCTCTATTTCAGATTTCTGCATAACCTGTGTGGATCTTCGCCTGCATTAACACAGTTACTGCTCGCGAGCGAAACTGAAGATGTCAGAGCAGGGCTGGATGTTCTTGAGGAGTTAAACGCTGATCGCGATCAAGCTTTCACGCAAGATCAGCGAGCCACGTTGTGGCTTTCGATTCTGATCACATTCCTGGTATGCGCTGCCACTGTAGTGCCTGTGTTCTTTATTCTTGTGCGATTTACCTCTGCAAATATAGCATTTGCCTTGAGTGGGCTTTGGCCCCTGGTGCCAGCCTTGGCGTTGTTTGCACCGAAATC
>JAESQE010000639.1 GCA_016765335.1 Planctomycetaceae bacterium | reverse complement strand
TGAACTACAGTTACTGAATCAAACAGGTAAGAGTAATATCGGGAGAGTGGAAGTTGGCTACTGAAGCAAGGCAAGAATCTCAGGAACGAGTAGTGCAAATTCGTCGTTGTGCTTGTGTTATCAAGGGCGGGCGACGATTCAGCTTTGCAGCGATGATTGTCCTTGGCAATCAGAGAGGCGAAGTTGGCTGGGGATATGGTAAAGCCAATGAGGTTCCTTCCTCTGTTGAAAAAGCTGTTAAAGATGCAGCTCGTCATAAAATACGTATTACTATCGAGGGAACAACAATTCCTCATGAAGTGATAGGTCGTTTTGGGGCTGCTCGGGTTTTGCTGTTACCTGCAAATCCTGGTACAGGAATTATTGCTGGTGCAAGTGTTAGAGCCGTTGTTGAATCAGTAGGTTTGAAAGATATCCTTACAAAGGTTCGTGGCTCAACCAATCCAATTAATGTCGTTAAAGCAACCTTTGACGCTTTGCAGCAGTTACGTACTAAAGAAGATGTCGCTCGGTTACGAGGAGTAGAAATTTAATGATTATCGATGATGTACATCGTGGAATACACAAAAATCGCAAACGCAGGCGTATAGGTCGAGGACCTGGCTCAGGTCATGGCAAGACATCAGGTCGTGGTCATAATGGATATGGCTCTCGTGCTGGTTCAAGTACACGACGTGGTTTTGAAGGTGGTCAAACTCCACTCTTCATGCGTGTTGCAAAAAGAGGGTTTAATAACCGTGCTTTTGCGGATGTTGTTGTGATTGTCAACGTTCGTGATTTGGAAACACATTTTAATGATGGTGATGAGATTACACCATCATGCTTGCGAGCCAAGGGTTTGATCCCAGGCCGGTTTGATGCCGTGAAGTTACTCGGTAATGGCGAGTTAACAAAAAAACTGACAGTGAAACTTCATCGTTTCTCTAGTTCTGCTGAAGAAAAAGTTTCAAAGGCGGGCGGTTCGTTTGAGTTGCTTTCGGCGTAGGTGAAAATATCTGGAATTAGTCCGGAGTAAAAACATAAGAGACGCCTTTCCTGTTTATGGTAAGGCGTTTTTTTCGTTGTATGCATTGTGTTGAAACAGGTTGGTAGGTGAGATTACGATTGTTGTTGATTGAATAACTTTTTATATTTTTGTTAAGATCGGTCAAGGAACGACCCTGCTGGACTTGCTAAAAGTTGTCAGATTAACGAAAACTCACTCATCTCTGGAGAGTAGAATTCTTTTTTTGAATTCACTTTATTATTTATGATCCACTTCGTCCATTTTGAGTTTAAGATGTGAGTTGATTTGCTTATGACTTTGTGAATGTATTTTGCAAGGTGGTCGGTGATGGTAAATTCACTTTAATGATTCCCTCAGTTTGTGTTGCTGTCGGGTTGAATTCAATAAGACGCTTGATTTTCAAGGTACTCGTCGATGCTGGCTAAACTGATAATGATGTTTCGTATTCCTGAATTACGAAACAAGATCTTGCTGACTGTGGGCCTTCTGGCTGTCTATCGGCTCGGATTCTGGATTCCGCTTCCGTTTATTGATCAAGAGATATTCTCTCAACAGATGAAAGATCTCCAGTCGTCCGGTTCTGGCCTGGGCCAAGTCATTCAAATGGTTTCTTTGTTTTCCGCATCTAGTTTGGGGAACTCAACCATTTTTGGTCTTGGTGTTATGCCGTATATTTCTGCTTCCATTATCTTTCAATTGATGGGTAGTGTTTATCCCCCGTTGGAACAATTGCAGAAGGAAGGCGAAGCTGGTCGTAAGAAAATCAATGAATACACCCGTTACGCTACGGTTGTTATCTGTTTGTTGCAGAGCTATTTTTGGATACGAGCAATATCCGGAGGGCTTGGCACCGGGGAAAGCGGTTGGATTATTTCCGAGTATGATTGGTTCTTCTGTCATCTGATCGGTGCATTAGTGATGACGGCTGGTACTGTCTTTCTGATGTGGATTGGTGAGCAAATTGATGAATACGGTATCGGTAACGGAATTAGTTTATTGATTATGGCTGGTATTCTGGCTCGTATGCCTACTGTTATGTTTGAGTTCCTTCAGCCTGCATTTACTGATGGTGTTCGGGCGGGTACTGAGCTTGGAGTCGATAAGCTGTTGCTGCTTTCGGCGATATTTGTTGCGGTCGTGATTGCGGTGGTTGCAATTACTCAAGGGCAAAGGCGAATTCCGATTCAATCTGCCAAGCATGTCCGGGGTCGTAAGGTTATGGGTGGTCAGCGTCAGTTTTTGCCCTTGAAGGTGAATCAAGCAGGTGTGATGCCGATTATTTTTGCATCTAGTTTGTTGATGTTCCCTTACTTTATTTTTAGTCAGATTGCGACTATCTGGCCTGGTTCAATGACTTTGCAGGCTTTGGCTGGTGCTTTTGGTTCGGGGCGAGGCTTCCTGTATAACTCTCGCTATGTCGCGCTGATTTACTTCTTCTGCTACTTCTGGACAGCGATTACGTTTAATCCTAAGGACATGGCTAATAACCTGAAGGATTACGGGAGTTTTATTCCGGGCTATCGTCCTGGGACACGTACTGCAACGTACTTGGAGCAGGTGATGGTGAGGATTACTTTTGTTGGTGCAGGGTTCCTGGCAATCATTGCGATTACTCCAACAATCGTTTCCCGTTGGATGAATATTCCGTTCATGTTGGCTAGTTTCTACGGGGGAACAGGCTTGCTGATTGCTGTGTCTGTTGCATTAGACCTGGTTCAGAAAATTGATTCTCACTTGGTGATGAGAAATTATCGTGGTTTGCTTGAGTCAGACGATCCCCAGTAGGCTGCTTGAGGTTTCATTGTTTGTTTGGTGCCCGCTTTTTAGTGGGCACCTTTCATTTCCGGCATTGGGTTCTGCGTTGTTTGTTACGGGGTGTTGTTTGTGATTACATTAAAAAGTCGCCGTGAAATTGAACAGATGAGGCCGGCTGGTTTACTTGTCGCTGAGGCGCACCGTCTGGTTGCGTCAATGATTCGACCAGGGATTACAACAGGTGAAATAGATAGGGCGGTCGAAGCTCTTTTTCAGGAGAATAGCGCGATCCCTCTTTTCAAGGGTTTTCCTGGTCCAGTCCCTTTTCCTGCTGTGTGCTGCATGTCGGTGAATGAAGAAGTCGTCCATGGGATCCCGAGTGATCGTGTTCTGGTTGAAGGCGATATTATCAGTGTTGATACTGGTTGTAAAATAAATGGATGGTGTGGCGACTCTGCATGGTCTTATCCTGTTGGTCAGGTTGATGAGAAAAAGCAGAAGCTGCTTGAGGTCGGCGAGGCTTCACTTCTGTTGTCGATCAATGCAATTACTGAGTGCAAGCTTTGGAGTGAAGTTGCTGCCAAGCTGGAGGGTTTTATTAATCAGAATGGGTTCAGTTCGGTTGTAGACTTTGTTGGTCATGGGATTGGCAAGGAAATGCACGAGGATCCTCAGGTTCCGCACTATGTGGATAAGGGAACCCTGGAGAATGATTTTGAATTACGCCCCGGCTTAGTTATTGCCATTGAGCCGATGGTTAATGCTGGCGCGAAAGAGGTGCTGATTGCAGAGGATTATTGGACGGTTCAAACGATTGACGGAGAGCCTAGTGTACACTTCGAGCATACGGTCGCGATTACTTCCAGTGGCCCGGAAATACTCACGCCGAGGTTATCTGAGCTGACGAAATGAAGAATCTGGGGAGAATTTGGACAGAATAGATGAAAATCCTCAGGAAGCGTGGCTGTTGGCTTGTATGGTGCAGGGGCGTCTGTCTATAATTTCGCGTTCCCAACAAGCTGTATAAAAATCCCTTCAATCTAATGAGGTTGAACTCTATGTGGGGAAAGAGGTTACGAGATTTCAAGCTGGGTTTTACTCAGGTGGTCTTTAATCTTCAGGTTGTGGATCGTATTAATTACGTAGTGAATCTGCATGAGCATTATTTGCAGATTCGTTTTGCGGGTAGGTTTTATCTGGCTACGGATTTATAAGCAGAGGGGGTAGCTGAAGTATCAGCTGTATCTCTCTAAGTGGTTATTTATCAAAGGGTTGTGGTGTTTCATGAAAGTCCGGGCAAGCGTTAAAAGAATTTGCGAAAACTGTAAGGTTGTCCGCCGCAAAGGTCGGATTTATGTGATCTGTTCTACCAACCCAAAGCATAAACAGCGTCAGGGATAGATTTCTAACGTTTTGTTGAAGTTTGCGTTTGGGTTGATGTCTGCGGTTTTGATCGCGTTTTTAGTTGATAGTCATATTAATAATCGGAGTGCTTAAGTTATGCCACGTGTTCAGGGTGTTGATATTCCGAACAATAAAGCGGCCTATATTTCGCTGACATACCTTTACGGGATCGGTCAGCATACAGCGATCGAAATTTGTCGTAAGCTAAATGTTGAGCCACGAACTAAAGCTTCGGACTTGAGCGATGATGATATTGCTCATCTGAATAACTTGTTGGATACTGAGTATGTGATTGAAGGTCAATTGCGTCGCCAGGTTCAGCAGAATATTTCACGCTTGCGTGAGATTCAGTCTTACCGTGGTATTCGGCATCGTCGTGGGTTGCCTGTTCGTGGGCAACGAACAATTACCAATGCTCGAACTCGTAAAGGGATTCGGAAAACAGTTGCTGGTAAAAAAGGTGTCAAGGATTCGAAGCACTAAATGTTGCGTTGCTTAACTTGTTTTGTCGTTAACGTCAAGTACAGTGCGTTTGATGTTCGAGTCTATGATTTGAAATGGGTTTCTACCTGTTGAATTACGATGTCAAGTGGCGAGATGAAAAGTATATCACCTGCAGGTGGACCTTGGTTGAGGTCTGGCAGGAATTGAGTTGACAGTTTACGGGGGTGTGTGGTGGCTAAGGCAAAGAAGAAGAAGATCAGGCGTAACGTGACCAAGGCGATTGCTCATATCAAGGCAACGTTTAATAACACAATGGTGACGATTACCGACACAAACGGAGACGTGTTGTGTTGGGCGACAGCTGGGACATCCGGATTCAAGGGAAGCCGAAAGAGTACGCCGTTTGCTGCTCAGCGGGCAGCTGAAGTTTGTGCAGACCGTGCGAAAAAATTCGGTGTTCGTGAAATGGACATTCGCGTAAAAGGGCCTGGTTCTGGGCGTGAAAGTGCAATCACTGGTTTGCAAACACCTGGGATTTCAATCAAGTTGATTGAAGATGTCACCCCTTTGCCGCACAATGGTTGCCGGCCTCCAAAGAAACGACGCGTTTGAGGAATAGGGTACTTTGGAATTATCAAATGTTGGTAGTCCAGAGTGCTTCCCGGATTCTCGGGTCATGGGTAGAGTATCTGCCCCTCAAACATTAAATAATCAAATATGTTTTTTGACGAAGCAGAGGAATTGTTAATCAGTATTATTAATCTGCTTAATGGTTTCGTCATTGCTTTTGCTTACATTATTCAGGGAGAGAATTCATGCGAATTCGTTGGCGCGGTTTAGAGTTGCCGAATCGTTTGGTTATTGATCGTGAGACTGCTACATCGAGCTTTGGTCGATTTGTATGTGAGCCTTTCGAATACGGTTTCGGGTCAACAATTGGAAACAGTTTGAGACGAATTCTTCTTTCTTCATTGGAAGGAAGTTCTATCACACGTGTGAAAATTCAAGGTGCACAGCACGAATTCACATCGATTCCAGGTGTTGTCGAAGACGTGACAGACATTTGCCTGAATTTGAAATCATTGATCGTTAAAAGCTATGCTGCGGGTCCCAAAACGATTCGTATCGAAAAGCATACTCGTGGTGTTGTCACAGGGGCAGACGTCATTACTGACGATCAGGTTGAAGTGATTAACAAAGACATGGTCATTGCGACGATGACTGATGACGTTCCTTTTACTGTTGAGTTAACCGTAGAAAATGGTCGTGGTTATATTCCTGCCAGGGAACATGCCAAGGACGAGGTTGAGGTGGGAGTGATTCCTTTGGATGCTCTTTACTCACCCGTGGAACGAGTTCGGTTCTCTGTTGAAGAGACACGCGTTGGTCAGCGAACCAACTACGATAAACTCATTTTGGATATCTGGACGAATGGAACAATCAGCCCTGAAATGGCGTTGGTTGAAGCGGCTAAGATTATGCGAAAGCATTTGAATCCATTCATTACTTACCGCGAATCTGGACCGGAACTTCCTCCAGAGGATGGTCTGAATGGCATGTCAGAAGCGACAGGTCATTCACCGATCGATCTTGAACTGGAAGAGAAACTCAATCAGTCTTTGGCTGAATTGAATCTTTCAGTGCGAGCAACGAATTGCTTGGAGTCAGAAGGGATTGTGACCGTCAGAGACTTAGTCAGTCGATCACAAGACCAGTTGCTTCAGGTTCGTAACTTTGGTGAAACAACTCTTACCGAAGTCAGCGAACGTCTTTCAAGCATCGGGTTGCGTATGGGCATGAAATTGCCAAAACGTCAAACAATGTCTAACTAAGTTTTCAGAAACTTATCGTGCATTTAATCGATGCCCGTTCTGTAAAGTTTAGTTTTCAGTCAGTTAGTATCTTTATTAGTGAATAAGTAAAACCATGCGACATCGCGTTCGTGGACGACATTTGGGACGAACTCCGTCACACCGTAAAGCTATGTTCAAAAACATGGCAGTCAGTTTGATTCGATCGGTACGTATCGATCCTGATGATATTCAAGCTCCTAAGGTTGCCGGCAGGATTACGACTACAGTTGCTAAGGCAAAGGAAATTCGACCGTTTGTTGAACGACTTGTCACAATGGCTCGTAAATCATTGCCAATTCAGCGGGTCGC
>JAESQE010000638.1 GCA_016765335.1 Planctomycetaceae bacterium | reverse complement strand
CGGCATGCTGATCGACCCATTCATTTTCGATCCCCAAGAACTGATCGTCATCCCCGCCATGATCGTCCTGGCCTCCCTCGTCGGCTTCATCCCCGGCCTCACCGCCTACCGCACAGACGTCGCAGACAACTTGCATTCATAAGGGGTGGGGAACGAGCAATTCCTGCTTCCACTGAAGAAAATGCGTGGCTGGGGCACAAGAGAAATTTCAAGCAAACCACAGCCACCCCATGCAATATTGATTAACCTCAAAGGTAATTGCCCTAGTCCCAACCACACGCCGTTCGAAAAATGGGTATTGCAAGTCTACTTCACTTCTGGCAAACTAAAACCCGACATCAGCGGGTATGATTGTACACGGGTTTTCAGGGTCTCGCTGATATTCCATTTCATCAAAAAGTTCGCAGTCTCGGATGGTGTAGTTCCCACCAAACACAACAGCAATGGAATTCGGGTGCGCCTCCTGAATTTCTAATTGTGTAGCTGCACATTGTAGCTCACAACCATTGTAGCTAGCTAATCGTGTTGTCATTGCAGTTGCGACATCAATTTGACTAACTAACCCCTGAAAAGCCCAGATCCCATTACCATGCACATACGCCGACTGATCCTCATACCTCCAGCAATTAGTAACCATTCCGACTTCAACTCCATAATCCTTTATTGTTGCCTTGCAGCCGCAATTACAAACTTCGAATCCTACAACTAATGAATCTAGCGAGATTAAGCTAATCAGACACGCAGTAATAATAAATCGATGTTTCATTCTCAATCTTCTCCGATATTCAGGGACTATGAAGCCGAAGTGATGTTTCGACGCCATATAAAAAATAGAAACAGTGCCACTACAACTAAATTTAAAGCAATCAGAATCTTTCTCCAAGGTGGCGAATTGACCTCCATCGTGACAGGCACAGGCCGTGGGAACTGGTTTTCAATTCGACTTCCTTTTACTTCCGAAGAAAGATACATAAATTCTTCGCGTTTGACTTCACTTTTACTAAGCTGGCGTAGAGTGCCATCAGCCAGGCAAATATATGCCTTGAAGGGAGTCACTGTTCGGTTGCTATATATTGAGCCAGGCGTAAGCTCAAATTTAAAAATATCGTCAGGAATTGTTTTGTTTATCTCAGCCGAAATTGTTGTAGATCGCAAGTGTTGTCGGAGTTTGCCAAGCGGACCAAATCGACTGGTTTCAATGACATTGGGCATTAAAAAGTTCGCATTGCTTTGCTGTTGATTCTCGGTATCGTACTCGTATCGATACTCCCGATGCCCATATCGTTCAACTTCAAGATGGCCCAGTTCAATTTTAGAGATTTTGAAGGGGTGAGATCCCTCAAACCAAATTCTAATTCCGCTCATTGCAGCAGACTCTATTGCGTGGTGAGGAGTTCCATTTATCTCTTGGGAAGTACCCTCTAATAATTCAAATTCATATTGAGAGAAATACGCGTCACCCGAGTTAGTTTTATTGAGAAGAATCCGTAATGCGTTGATCTCGTAATCCTGAATGGCTGATGGAGATCTGGTAATGAACTCATCGTAAGGGGCAAGCCCGGCTTCCCCGGAAATAAAGGTACGATTGTCTTTGGCTGTGTGAATAACAGTAGACTTCAGTGGAAGAAATCCATTGGAAGTATGCCCTATATTTGATTTGTCATACCTCTCGTGGTTGCTGTCCAGCTGGTACCAGAACTCTATTTCGCGAGGCATTTCTGCATGAGGTTTTTCCTTGTCATCAAGTTCTCCAAGAAGCGAGGCGGAACTTTCGTTATTGATTCCTTCCATTTTTATATGGAGAGATTGAACAGATTTTGCTGCGATTTCCCACGTTTTTATAATCTCATTAACATCTAGAGACTCAGCCATAAGAAACTGAGGTGATATCGTAAAAAGAGCGAGGCCAGCAATGCATCTAAGACTTCTTGCAAAAGAGAACTCTCTTTGCTCACTGAAGCTATTTTCGGTCTGCGTATTCACTTCACAGGGCCTCCATTGTAAGTGACAGGAATGGTAAAGTTCACGTTGGCATTTTCATATTTTGCCTTACAGACAATCGTGCCAGATCTTAATCCACTTAAAGGGGTGGAAATTTTGCATACCAACTTTGCATATTTAAACGGCACCGACATTATTTCTACAACTACATCCACTTCTGGCAAATCTGAAGACACAGTTAAGCCGTGACACAAATACTTAAAATCTAAATTCACAGACTCACTTGCCATTTTGCCTTCAATCGTTGAGCCAAAATGGACTTGTGCAGGAAGGCACCTGCAAGGACGCGTATTATGCACGAAGCAGGGAAAGGCTGTTTTAATCAATTCTCCACCAGGAGTTTTTCCTCGAAGATGGATCATCAATCGCGTTTTTCCAACAGGGCAACCATGAGCTTGCGAACAGGAGAGAAGCAAATGTCTCCCGTCTAGTTTTCCTGAGATAGCTGCATTTGGTGGAGATATAGAGAGATCTATATTCGTTAGGTCTCTGTTCAAAATTACTAATTCGTCTGAGTATACTTCTTCCCCTGGTAACCCCCAGGAAGTAAAGGTAACTGGGGTTTCCCTCATCGCTACAATATCTTTTGCAAATCCGCTGAGACGCCAAGTTTGCAAAAAGGCACTTCTATTGACAGTAGCGGAAAAATCAACATTAAAAGATCCAATCTTTTCAGATAGATCCAATGTCAACTCAATTGATTTGCTGCAACTTGGCCGCAAGGTAAAGTTGCCGGGGCTAATAGAAAGACAAGTACATCCACCACGAATTCCAGATACTTCCACCTGCTGGTCGGAAATATTTTCAATTACAAGCGACACTGTGTAGATGTCAGTTCGATAAACTTCCCCTAAATCTAGTGAGGATTCGTCTATTTTTAGAACGGGCTTAAGATCTTCTGTTTTAATATTCTCTGGCCTGCATCCTGTCAATAAAAATAAAGCAGTACTGAGCAGGACGCAAACATACGATTTTTTAACCACCCTAGTCATTCCCCTACTCTTAGTGAGAAACAATACCATCTAGACAGAAACACACACAGCGAACGGAATAAAACATGAGTCATAAACACACTTGTGTATATTATTCCCCACTTCTTGTATGTGTCAATACACTTATGAAAAAGCTCATAATAATTCCTGAAAATACTGCCGCCGCACAACATGTGCTCGCAAGGACAGAATCGCAACAAGCATCCCACTGGCCCAAATAAACACACCGCGTATTTTCTTTGCCCGGTTTTCAGCGAATTTCTGGGTAATACTTTGCCAGCAAATGTGGCGAGACGCCCAGGTGAGCCAGTAACACGAACAGGCGATTTACGAGCGTTTGTTTTACGACGCCTGTTTTTTGCCAACGGCGGGGG
>JAESQE010000637.1 GCA_016765335.1 Planctomycetaceae bacterium | reverse complement strand
TTCAAAACTGGGCAAAACTTCAAAACTGGGCAAAACTTCAAAAGCCAATTAATCAGCAGGCGTAAAACCCTACCCCAGCGGTATGACTGGACCTGAACAAGGCTGAAGTTTTCGTTTCGAATGGTTTCTTTGCTTAAGACATCATGCAAACCCCCTTCAGGAGTAGATAAGCATTCTACAAACCAAGGAACTTTGCACCTACGCTTCTGACAATGAAACAGCACCGAATGATAATACCGCTTTCGAGTTCCGCTCATTTACCCATCCTCGGCAATCGATGTGATGCGTTATTGACGCCTCTTTTTGAACTCTCCCAATTTCCACCTTGGCACCTCTCAGTCATCAAAAAGTGCTTGGTTTATTGACCTTTATAAGAGGTTGAACCAGGCGAGATTACTGATTGCTGATGCGTCTGTTTTTGCTGATCTAGTGGAACTTTAATGATTTTTAGGGATTAGCAACTTTTTTCGTGGACGGGGAATAAACTTCTGGTAGCATGGCTGCGATACCAAGGAGGAGTTCAGAGAAATCTCTTAAGTTTTCATGAACTTAATTTCGGGCCAAATTGGTTCTGAATGTCTTTTTATTTCCAGTTGAGCAGCGTTCCATGCCTTTCAGTTTCAGGTGAGCATCGTGCAAGCCAAATTCAGTGGGCAATTTTTTTTGGACGATTACTGGAGAGTACATTTTGAACTTGGCAACTGTAGGTTCTTCAGCTTTGCCCGCTGAAGATATTTCCTTGGATCTCGAATCTCATGAAGAGAGGAATGTTGTAGCAATGGTTACTGACAGGGACTGTCTTACTGCTGAGCCAATCGGGGCTCATACCTTAATCGCACCGACTGCACCTTCTCGACTAATGCCGTTCTCTTCTGTCTTTCGGAACGGCCCTGCTGCCCACCAATGAAAGCCTGAGAAGAATTCGCTTTCATTACTTCAGGTTTCATCTGACTTTAATTGACCTGAAATAAAATTTGTTGGAATTCACATGCTCTTCCAACAGGGTGACTTGTATTCGGAAGAAATCATTGGCATTGTGGAAGCCTTCATTCGAGAGCGCTTCACAGGATACTGAAGTGAGTTTACCGCGTTATGGAGTAACGCGATTTTGTTCATTCTTTTCACAACGTAAGGGAGTCTATGTTGACTCGATTCAGCAATTCGATACAGCCGTTAATTGATGTCGCATTAAAAATTGGGCATCTTAGTTACCAACGGATGGACGAGTTTTTGCCAGACGAAGGTGGTAACCCCACCCTGATCGACCAGATCGTTTTGGCTTTAGATGAAGTATCTATCGGTATGATCAACGATCCGATCAAACCACCCAAAGTCGAACCAGCGAAGGCTCAAGAGAATGCTTCGGAGCAAATTGCCCGATCTTTAATTGGCCCGGAAACTCCCGTCTCTTCACGCGATCCAATTCGTATGTACCTCAGTCAGATGGGAACAATTCCATTACTGACTCGGGCTGACGAAATTTTCCTGGCTAAGCAGATTGAAGTCACCCGAAAACGTTTTCGCCGAACAGCTGTCGAGTCAGATTACACGCTTGGTCAGGTTGTGGAAATGTTCGAAAAAGTTCACCGTGGCGATCTTCCGTTTGAAAGAACCTTGCGAACATCCGAAACGGAGAATGCTCAAAAGGAACAGATTCTTGGTCGCATGGAGCCGAACCTGAAATCGCTTCGGCATCTGATGGCACAAAATCATGACGACTTTCAGATTCGAATCTCTCCAGAGTCCTCTAAAGAGCAGCAAAAATCTGCTCTGGATCGCATGATTATTCGTCGGCGAAAAATGACAACACTGGCTGAAGAACTCAGCCTGCGAACTCAGAGATTACAGCCAATCATCAAGCGAATGGATCAAGTTGCTGACAGGATTATGCAATTGCGACGCGACATCAAAAAATTGCGACGCGTCGCCACAGCTGCTTTAGAAGTCGAGCAGATGCAGCAAGAACTCGCTGAAATCGTCCAGGATATTCTTGAAACGCCTGAGGAATTCATCAAGCGGATCAAGGAAATCAAGCATCGCTTTGCTGCTTGGACAGATGCTAAGCAAAAACTTTCTGGTGGAAACCTCCGTCTGGTTGTTTCAATCGCAAAGAAATATCGCAATCGTGGCTTGAGCTTTCTAGATCTTATCCAGGAAGGCAATGCAGGCCTGATGCGAGGTGTTGAGAAATACGAATATCGTAGAGGTTATAAGTTCTCTACTTATGCAACATGGTGGATTCGCCAGGCAATTACCCGTGCAGTTGCGGATCATGCCAGGACCATTCGAATTCCCGTCCATATGTTCCAAAGTATTTCGACTTTGAAAGCCAAAGCGGAAGAAATTCGACAGGAAACCGGCCGCGAGCCAACCATGGAAGAGCTAGCCGAAGCCATCGATATGTCGGTCGAAGAAACCGAACGTATCATGAAAACCTGGAGGCATCCAGTCAGTCTTGATACGCCAGTTGGCGAAAGCGAAGACAGTAGTTTCGGTGACTTCCTGCAAGACGAATCGGAAAGCACTCCTGCTGACACTGCGATGCAGCAGATGCTTCGAGACAAAATTAATCACGTCCTGAAAAGTCTTACATACCGTGAGCGTGAAATCATTAAATTACGCTATGGTTTAGGAGATGGCTACAGTTACACGCTGGAAGAGACCGGACGTATTTTCAAGGTGACCCGGGAACGTATTCGCCAGATCGAATCCAAAGCTTTACGAAAGTTGCAGCACCAAACTCGCAGCAATCATCTCAAAGGTTTTGTCGATGCGATGTATCCGTTGCTAGATGGAGAAGCCGAAACCCCTAATCAGGAAGAAGCGGTTGCAACCGCTTGATTTCTATTCGAGCTTAAGAATCAAACAAGGCAACTGATGAAAATCAGTTGCCTTGTTTTTTAAGGTTCATCCGACTCATGCGTGTTTTGCTTGATGGATCGCCAGGATCTTTAATTTGAAATACTCCTGGTTTCGGTAGCCGTAGGCTGTTCGTTTCAGTGTTTTGATTTTATTGTTCAAGCCTTCCAGCGGGCCGGTGGATATCGGGTGATCGTACCAAACTAAGATTCCTGATCGGAAACCTTGGAGCGTCTTGGCGAACTTCTGCAAGATCATCACGCCGCTGCTTTCCGCCTGGCGGCACCAACTATTCAACAAGTTCGCCGCTTGCTGTTTGGTCTGTTGATTCCAGAGTTCTTTCAACGACTCTTTTAAATAGTATGCTGTGGCTAACGGTTTGTTGAGTGCTAACGCTTCTTGTAGCCGGGCTGATTCGCCATGGTTGTCGTTCAGGTTATCCTGATTCTTCAGCAACAGCCACCGCGTCCCCTTGAGCACGTTCTTCTCCAATGGCCCCGATGCTTCCCTATACAACTGACGTCGCAACTC
>JAESQE010000636.1 GCA_016765335.1 Planctomycetaceae bacterium | reverse complement strand
CATGATCCAGCGTGAGGAGTTCAAGCACCAAAAGGAGGAGTTCATCAAGAATACAAAGGCATTAAATGATCAACATGAAGAAATGGATTTGGCGAACAAAGTCAACATGTTTTCGGCAATTCAAAATGCTGCCAGCTTTTTCACTGAAATGAATAACTATGAACCAACTGTTACAAGCCAAAAGTTAAATTCGATTGTCTTCCTTAAAAGACATCTTAAGCTGAAACACATTGAGATGGTTGTAACGGATAACCTTTCTACTTTAGGTGAAAACCTCCACGAAAAAAAAGCTGGTGTCTTCCATCAATTCAGAATTTCAAATTCTCAAAATTTTGAATTGGTAAACGCTGGTGAGATTTTTGTAAACATGCATTCTTTTATTCGTGAAAACCGGATGATGGTATGTGGAAGTCAGGATTCAGGTAACAACAACGTTTTAACTAAATCGAAACACGAACTAGCTATTTCAAGTCTTGAAAAGATGCATGAATCGATTGAACACATCATGAATTATTTGATTTATGAGAATGGTACTCAAGAATTAGTACGGCCAGTAAATGACCTCAATACGATTCTAAGCAGAGTCATTCAAGACGATATATCCATAAGTGAATGGCGTAGTATCTATGACCGTATTACGAAACTGACAGAGCAGGTAATGAGAGTGATTGCAGACTCACTGCAACAGTAACCTTCGATGATTCCTATGGCAATTCATGAGGTACTAGGAGTAAATTCCCAATTGAACGGATCTATTTAGATTGGTTGTCAAATGATATTGAAATTGCTGACTTACGATGAAGTTCAATCAGAATTAGGCACAGGTCGATCACACTTGCTGATTGGCAACGGTTTTAGCATAGCGTGCGATTCTAGGTTTGCTTATGACAGTTTGTTTGATTTTGCGAAACAGCATGGATTACCTGAAACCGCAGCAGGAGTATTTGAACGTTTGGGGACAAATAATTTTGAAGGAGTAATGCGTCTTCTCGAAGATTCAGATTGGGTTGCAAAACACTATGGTTTACTCCCAAGAGATAGCGACAGCAAATTCATTGATGACCTCGAAAAAATAAAACAGTCACTAATTGATGCAATTGCACAAACTCATCCTGAACACACGCATGATGTCGATGCGAGCAAGAAAGATACTTGTGTAAAATTTCTTGAACCTTTTCACAATATTTTTTGCACAAATTACGACTTGCTACTTTATTGGGTTGAAATGCATGGTCAAAAAATCCTTAAGGGGCGTGATGGATTTGATTACGATATAAATGACCCTGAAGCACCATACGTTGTTTTTTCGGAACATGTCGGAGGACACAAGGGGGTGTATTTTATTCACGGAGCATTGCATCTTTATGTTGAACACGGTGATGTTCGCAAGCATAGCTGGACTCGCACGGGCAAGCATTTGATTGATGCAATTCGAGAATCGTTATCCATTGGCCAATATCCTTTATTTGTGGCTGAAGGGAATGCGGAGAAAAAATTAACTCAAATACAAAATAGCGGATACCTTTCATACTGCCTTGGAAAACTGGAACGAATTAATAATGCACTTGTCACTTACGGGTTGTCATTCGGAGAGAACGACCAGCACATTGCAAATGTAATTGCCCACAATCGCAACCTAAAGACGCTCTACGTTGGATTATACGGTAAGCCTGACAGTGCTGACAATCTAGAGACACGCAAGCATCTGGCTCTTCTTCACAAGAAGAGAATAGATTTAATCGACGCAGGACGTATCAGCAATTCTCTTGACATTAAATTCTTCAACTCTGCGGATGTGCCTGTATGGTCACCACTAGAACCTGATAGGAACGGCGAGATTGTCTTCTGAAGATGGCCACATTATTTTCTCTATCAAAAGAAATTTTCCTTTCCTGATATAGTCATTCCGAATTGCATAAGCATCTACAGAGCTAGGGCCATAATGAAAGAAGGCGAGGGTAGGACAATCACATGACCAGCCCTCATCTCTCCAATTCTTCTAAGTACAACTGTTGTACGTTGTCTCTGTCGCTAATCTGTGACGAGCGATCTTAACTTTTCTTTCTTCAATATCACATCCGATAAACCGACGCCCTTCAGCAATCAGGTTACAGGCGACGGAATTGGTGCCTGTTCCAAGATGAGGGTCAACAATTAAGGCACCCGGCTTGGAGAGTTCCTTTGTGAGGTAAGCAGCAACTGAAAGAGGTTGTTGCCAATCGTCATATTGTTTATCAGCTTCCTTTGGAAACAGCGTATCAACTATCCCCAAGTGAAGTTTCTCTGGCATTCGTGATGCAATGACAAACGGTCGCCATTGTTCAAACACATCACCGCTCATCATCGGTCGTGGGATTGGGTAAACCATTGAACCAGTATGCTGATAATTTAGATGTTTTCTCACGGCATCCAGAAAATCAGGCATAGTCATTGACCCGATTAAAGAAACAAATAGCCCTTCAGGTTTCAGCCATTTCTTGGCACACTCAGCCAAAGCCAACCAATCATCCTTGGCACCAATCCCCCAAACCACATCAGTTAGAATTAAATCAACGGTTCCGGGCTTCACTGGCAGATTACGAAAATCACATTGATGTAGTTCTATGTTAGCAGGGATCGTCTTGGTTGGCTTCACCTTAGCCAGATTACGTTTTCGATCCGCTTTGCTCTTGATAGTGCCGGGTTTACGAATCAACCCAGACAATTCTCCACTAAGTTCTGAGAGATTGGGCTTCAGTTTATCAAATTCATTTTTGCTTTTAACGACAAGGGTAGCAGTCTTCTTTTGGGGGACTTTTCGCTTAACTCCATTCTTATCAATTGTTTCTGTGGGCTTGGGGAACTTATTCATTTGAATAAGTCGTTTCCTTCTACGATGGATTGTTGGCTGGCTAACACCAAACAATTCTGCGATCTGACTTTCTGACAGTTCAGAATGAGCTAGAAGGTAAATGTCAATCAGTTCATTTCTCTTCGCCCGTGTTAGATGAATGGATCGACGCCAGAAATTTAATTCAATTGCCAGAGCCTTTTTCTGAATATCGCTCAAGCCAATCTTAATGGTCGCATTTTTGTGCCAATCCATGTCAATCTCATCACAGATGTCACGACGAATGTGACCATCTATGATATTGCCATTTTCATCAATGATAACAGGATTCATTAAGCCAACAGCCTCTATTGACTGTCTTAGTTTGTCCTTATCTTTCTTTGTTACCTTTGGAAAAATTCGGAATGGGTCTTTTGCATCTACGGATTTCTTTCGCATCGTCTATACGCACCTTGAGCCTGATTTTGCTGGCTTAGTGTTTCAGACGGACATGCCAATCCATCTCCAGACCTAATCTCAGGGTACTACGACCCACCACATGGATATGTGACGGCTGGACGCCTTGTGTAACACAAGGAATGGGCTTTGCAAAAAAGTAATAATTTGTTCTAAACCCATTATACGAAAAAAACGAAGAACGTAAAATCGTATTACAGGAAACACAGAAAAAAATTCCTGAATCCATCAGCTTCAGTCTTAGTCGCATGAGATTTTGCACCCACCTTCAAGCCATTTGTTAAACTTGCATTGCCATAGAGCCGCCTCTGACACCGCAGCTTTTTTAGTGCCACACCTATACTTCGAAGGAACGCTTCACGCAGTCATATTAGATTTTAATCGATGACAACATCTTGGCTGCTATTAACGATATTAATTGCTCTAGAAGCCATCTCTTTAAGCCATTTAAAAACTGTTTGTTTTCTTTTTGGGATTTTTGGGGATGTGATTGCTATATACAACATAGTTTGAAACCTACTTCAGTTGTTCCTCTCATGAGGAGCGGCTGATAATTATTTATGGAAGATTAATTTTCTTCCCACCTCTTCTGAATGGGATCTTTGACCGACCATAATCCACCTCTACGCTACGGACAGGCGATTGTCTCAATCCACTCTTTTATTGTCGATTCATCTGAGTAATAGCCCAGCGTCCGCTCAACATCTTTGATTGGCTCACCAGTCAACTCAGCCACATGCACGACTAGTTCTTCCATACCAGCTTGTTCCAGTCCTTCACCAATTCGTTTTTCCACATCCTTGACCTGTTGCCAAAGCACTTTCTTGGGTTTCATCCAGAACTTTCCGATTGTGCCAACTTTTTTGAATGACAGATTCTTCTTAAACAACAGCCGCTTGTGCTTCCATTTGTCCTCAACAGGCTTCCCCTTCCAGAACCCCTTGACCTTCGCTTTGAAGATGTAGCGGACGTAGTGATAGTAGGTGGAGTTGATTTTGTCGATGTGCTTGTGCCACGGGATGTCTGCACGGTCAGGCATTGCTTTCTCTATGGCGGAAGACAATTCTTCTTTGGAGATATTGTCCTGAATGAGAAGGTGATAATTGCAATGATTTTTCTTTGAAGGCTCCCTCACCCACAAAGCCTTGACATCCTGTGCTTTTAGTTTTCGACAAACCTTCTCCCACACAGCCTTGATGCCAGCAGATGATAGGACAACTTCAACATTGATGGTGGCTTCCCATTTGTAGTCATTTTCAAGGTAGAAGCGATTAAGTTCCACACAGCGAGCAAGTTGTTGAGCTTCTCTTAAGTAGCCATCAATTGATTCAGTCCAACTTTTGTTTCTCCAAGTGCTTGGTGTTTTGGCAACAGGGTCAGTTTGATAGATCAGGTCTTCCATTTCTCATTTCCTTTCACTAGACGCTTTGTCTTGTCCTGATTATCTATGCTCTT
>JAESQE010000635.1 GCA_016765335.1 Planctomycetaceae bacterium | reverse complement strand
TGACCCAGCCGATGCTTTGTAAGAAGGGTGAAAACTATTATCGACCGA
Organism: Planctomycetaceae bacterium; assembly: GCA_016765335.1. Lineage (GTDB taxonomy): Bacteria > Planctomycetota > Planctomycetia > Planctomycetales > Planctomycetaceae > Rubinisphaera. Next base: position 3,175 of record JAESQE010000635.1, on the reverse strand, counting down.
TTTCCTGGGATCAGGCTTTCCTCAAAATCTCAGACAAACTGAAAAGCCTTACTCCTGATGAAACTTTCTGGTACTTCAGCGGTCGAAGTTCGAATGAAGCCGGCTTTCTGCTACAGCTATTCGCACGAATCTATGGCACAAACAACGTCAATAACTGTAGCTATTACTGTCATCAAGCCAGCGGCGTGGGTCTGAATAACACCTTTGGTGTCGGCACCGCAACAATCACGTTAGAAGATGTCGAACACGCAGACCTTGTTTTCGTCATCGGCGGAAACCCTGCCAGCAATCATCCTCGATTAATCAGCACGCTGAAGCATGTTCGAAAAAAAGGGGGCGAGGTTATTGTTATTAACCCGGTTATTGAACCCGGCATGGTTAATTTCAGTGTGCCAAGTGATCCGATAAGCCTACTGTTTGGGACAAAAATAGCTTCTCTCTACGTGCAGCCACACATCGGAGGCGACCTGGCACTCATCACTGCGATCTCAAAGAAGATTGTCGAAATGGGAGCCCATGACGAAGAATTCCTGGAAAAACATACTGAAGGTTGGGCCGAACTGAAGGAAAATCTGACTCAGCAAAACGCGGATGAATTGTGCAAGATGGCGGGCGTGACACCTCAAGAAGTTGACCGCATCGCACAGATCTACGCAAAATCTAAGAAGAGCGTATTTTCCTGGACCATGGGAATCACTCATCACGCTAACGGGGTCCATAACGTCGAAGCCATCGGGAACTTAGCCTGCCTGCGAGGCATGGTAGGTCGCGTTGGAGCTGGTATGATGCCGATTCGCGGGCATTCTAATGTGCAAGGAATTGGCTCGGTGGGTGTAACCCCTAAGCTGAAAGATGCCATCTTCGAGCGATTGGAATCGGAATACCAACTCAAACTTCCTACCAGCGAAGGCCTAGATACCCTAGCCTGCATGGAAGGTGCAATGGAAGGACGGCAAAAAGTTGGTTTCTGCCTGGGAGGCAACTTGTATGGCTCGAACCCGGATTCCAAATATGCAGAGAAGGCTCTGGCTAACCTCGAATTACTTGTAACGCTCAGCACCACCCTGAATACGGGCCACGCCTTTAGCTTGGCAGAGGAATCGCTGATTCTGCCTGTTTTGGCTCGTGATGAAGAGCCGCAACCTACAACGCAGGAATCAATGTTTAGCTACGTGCGACTCAGCGATGGCGGCCCTCAACGACTGCAAGGCCCTAAAAGTGAAATTGAGATCATTTCTCGTATCGCCAGCGATGTTTTGGGGAACCAGGGTCCGATTCAATGGAACGAAATGGAGCAAACCAAAGAGATTCAATCCATGATTGGCAAAGTGGTGCCCGGCTACGAAAAAATCAGCGATATTTCCCAGACAAAGCAAGAGTTTCAAATTGAAGGCAGAACCTTTCACGAGCCTGAATTTGCAACACCATCAGGCAAAGCTCGCCTGCATGTGCACACGCCGCCTCCAGCCAGACAGGATGATCAAATCCAGTTAATGACTGTACGCAGCGAGGGGCAATTCAACACGGTTGTCTATGAAGATTACGACGTCTACCGCGGCATCGACCGCAGAGACGTCGTGCTACTTCACCCCGACGACCTCAGCAGGCTGGGCTTGAAGCACCAGCAACCGGTCACAGTCAAAAGTGTGATCGGGGAAATGGTTGGGATTTTGGCTTACGAATTCGAAGGCATCAAAGCGGGCAACGCTTTAATGTACTACCCGGAAGCCAACGTGCTTGTCCCTCGAACCATCGATCCGCTCTCAAAAACACCAGCATTCAAAGGCATTCCCATCCAAATTGTGAAATGAGGTGTTGCCTTTTTTTAACAACCACAAAGGGTATAATGGACCTTAGAGATTGATCGCGGTAACCAGACTAGAGTGACGTTTTACGAGAAGTTATTAGCACTGATAGAGAGACTAGCAAAATGAAAATTCTTCTAGCAACAGATGGTTCAGCCCACTCACAAGCTGCGGTCGATCTGTTGAATCGTATTCCGTTTCCCGCTGGCAGTGAAGTCACGCTACTGAGTGTTGTCGAGTTGCCTCCATCGTTTGCACTGGGGACCAAGCAGCAAGAGGTCATCCAGGAAGTGCGGCAAGAAATTCAGCGACAGGCTGAAGAAAACCTGGCCCAGCAAGCAGACTGCCTTAAAAAAGCTGGCTGGTCAGTCACCGTGTCGCTTCGCGAAGGGCATGTTGCCAGGGAAATTATCAGCACAGCAGAAGATCTGAGTTCTGAACTCATTGTGATCGGATCACACGGACGTGGAGTGATTGGACGATTCTTATTGGGATCTGTCTCTCAAAAAGTTGCCAAGTACGCGCCCTGCTCTGTTCTTCTGGTCCGAAAAGACGAAGCTGCAAACACCGCAGCAACAGAGCAGTTAAAAATATTGCTGGCTTACGACAACTCAGTGATCTCAGACAAAGCCGCGAAAATGGTGCAATCGTTGCCTCTTGGAGAAAACGCGGCTGTCGATGTCATCACAGTCATGCCTATTATTACGTACTATGGCATGGACGTTGTCGAACGGATGAGCGAATCCTGGCAGGAAGAAAAACACGAAGCCCTGGCTGCATTGGAAACGGTCGCTGAAACACTGAAACAGGACATCCCAAACACCTCTGCCAAGTTAACCGAAAGCGTCGATATCAGCCAGGAAATCCTCGAACAGGCCGAAGCACTTAACAGCGACATCATCGTGATCGGACAAAAAGGCCAAAGCGCCATCGACTATTTCCTACTAGGCAGCGTATCAAGCCGCGTGATTCATCACGCTTACTGTTCGGTCTGGATTGTTCGCTAAAATAACCTTGCAATACCAGCCCGAAACGCCAGCAAGTGAGTCCACAAAGCCTGACGACAATACGTGGCGGGGGCGAGAATAAAGCTTAAAGAAAACCTCAACCACCCCACGCAAAACCAAAGAGGCAAACAAAAACTCGCGTTAGCCCCAGAAGATCCCGATCAGAACTCACTCGCAGTTGATGTGCCAAGTGATTCGACGCCACTGATACGCATTCGCATATTTGTTTGCGAGTTGGATGTTCCCTAAGTCCTTGACAGTACAAGGCCACGAGTAATACGCATCTCAATTAATAGTTGCGCGTTTGGCGTAGGGGGTATTGCAGACGGTTTTCATTAATTCGGTGTCCAGGCAGGCTTTTCT
>JAESQE010000634.1 GCA_016765335.1 Planctomycetaceae bacterium | reverse complement strand
GAGACTCAGCACAATTCCATAAAAGTACCGAAAAACCAAACCCAACTTACCCAATCCAAACCCTCATAACACCTGGTACATAAATTAGGGGCAGGTCACGTGTGCCTGTTGATTCTCTCAAGTCAAAATGCTGGGTGAACCTGTCGGTCGTCAATTCAGTGAGCGTGGATAATCAATTGCCGACAGAACCACCCGAAAATAACGATGAATGCATAATCCGTTTTGATCCCTATTTGAGCAATTAGAAGCTTTCATACACAAATATTTCACGTATCCCTTTTGTGAGATCCATCATTCATGTAATCTGAATCATCAAAGAGTGTTGATCTGACCATTTTGCGATCACCATCATTTAAAGATCAATTTGTATTTTTGCAGGGAATTTGTGAATGTCTTCTCGAATATTTCGTTTAAGTAGTTTTGCTGGGGTCTTCGTACTCAGTAGCCTGTTCCTGAATTCGCCAACCACGGCAGAAGACTGGCCCACCTGGCGGAAAAATGCTCAGCGAACCGCTACGACTTCCGAACAACTTGCAGAGACATTGCATCAACAGTGGTCCAGGCAATTGGGGGCTGTGACACCTGCCTGGCCTGAAGATCCACGTCTTTACTTTGATGCACACTACGAACCTGTTATTGCAGGTCAAACATTGTTTGTCGGTTCCTCATCGAACGATTCTGTGATGGCCTTTGATCTATCAAGCGGAAAACAGAAGTGGCAGTTTTATACGAACGGCCCAGTCCGTTTTGCCCCGATTGTTTCCGGAAACGATGTCTACTTCTCAGCTGATGATGGATGTTTTTATTGTTTGAATACAGATAATGGTCAATTGAGATGGAAATTTCGTGCAGCTCCCAATAGCCGTAAGGCCTTGGCAAACGGACGGCTTTGTTCGGTTTGGCCAATTCGTGGCGGAGCAGTATTGTCTGATGGAAAAATTTATTTCACGTGTGGTGTTTGGCCATTCGAAGGAACTTTCCTTACACATTAGATGCTCAAACGGGCGAATTGGTTTCGGCCCCCAAACGCAATTTCAAAACGCTTGCTGGAAAAATCACGCCTCAAGGATATCTGGTCAAAAATGGCAACAAATTATTGATCCCTTGTGGTCGTTCGGTCGCTGCTTGTCTCGATCTTGAAACAGATAAATTCCTTTCTTATGGATATGGAAATCGCACGAACAATTATCATCTCTCGTCGGTTGGCCCGTACATTTTTCACGGCAGTTCCACTTACCAGATGGATACAAAAACAGAATTTACAATCTCCTCTGGAAACCCAGTGCTGACTGAAGATGTCGTGTATTTTGGCAAAGGCGATAGCGTTTATGCCTACGATTTGAATGAACTGAAGTCTGTTGAAACGAAGGACCGCCGAGGTAAAGTGGTCACTAAAAAAGTGCTCAATCAACGCTTCAAGCAGACCAACTCTCAGCTTCATGAAATGTCTGAGGAGAAATATGCAACGTGGGCCAAGACAAATCCTGTGCAAATTGATTTGAAAGCAGGCAATCGGCTGTATGGTCATCAAGGCAGTATGGTTTTTGCGATGGATCTTTCTGAAGACCGAAGCAGTGCATCAGTCAGTTGGAGTCAAGTTATAGCAGGCACGCCAGCAACGATGATTGCTGCCAACGGGAGCTTGGTTGTCGTGACTAAAGAAGGTGGCTTGTTCTGTTTTAGCGATAAGAAAACTGAATCGCGGGCCTTCTCTGGAGAAAGCATTGAACTGACTGCAAAACAGGACCAATGGAAAGAAAAAACTAAAAAGTTACTTCAGCATTTTCAGGTGACTGGCGGATACTGCTTGATATTAGGTGCGGGGTCAGGTCGGTTGATCGAAGAACTGGTTCAACAATCAGACTTGTCGATTATTGCGGTAGAACCAGATCCGAAAAAAGTTGAACAACTACGGAAAAAGTTTGATGCAGCCGGGCTTTATGGATCACGAGTCGTTATTCATCAGGGCAGTCCATTGAGTTTTGGCTTACCTTCTTACATGGCTGAATTAATTGTTTCAGAAGATTTGACAGCACTGGATTTATCTTCCGATACAGCCTGGAAGACGCTCTACAACACTGTTCGGCCCTACGGCGGAAAGATCTGTTTAGATCTTTCCCAAGCTGATTATTCTCAACTGACGGCTTCGATTGCAGGTAAGCAACTCGCTCAGGCGGATCTCAAGCAAATCGATGGACTTGCTATTTTGACACGGGTTGGCTCACTTCCTGGATCTGCCGATTGGACCCACGAATATGGCGATGCGTCGAACACATTGACGTCTCTCGATGAGCTGGTCAAAGCCCCGTTGGGTGTGCTCTGGTTTGGCGGGCCATCTGGTCATGGCGATCTATTTTACAATCGTCATTTTTGGGGGCCGAGCATGGCAGTGATTCAGGGGCGGATGTTTATTCAAGGCCCTGGAAAACTGACAGCTGTTGATGTCTATACTGGGCGGATACTGTGGCAAATTCCGCTTGCAGAAACAAAGGATAATAATTTGGGTCGTCGGGGAAATGATTTCGAAAAGATAATTTCAGGGCATCATTTTCTGGCTGTTGAGGATGGGATCTATCTCGTGACGAGTGAAAATACTTGTTTACGAATTGATCCAGTGACCGGCAAAACCTTAGCCGTGTTTAAGCTTCCCAAAGCTGGGGATAGCTGGGGACGAATTCGTGTCCATAAAGATTAATTACTGACATCTGCTTTCCGAATTTCAGATAAAATTGGGGCAAAGCATGGCCCACTCCCGTTGGAGTTGGTCGCGATGAATCGTCATACAGGCAAAGTTGTCTGGACACATGAAGCCGAATTGAGTTTTCCTGTTGTTTCGCTTAGTGGCGACCGCATTTACGTCTTTGATGGTGCTTTGGAAAACTTCTACACCGACTGGAAACGGCGTGGTAAAATTCCGAAAGCTATGGATGACCGGTATGTCAAAGCAATCGATGTAAAAACTGGTAAAGAACTTTGGAAGCACCGAACCGACGTTGTTGGAACATGGTTATCGTACAGCGAGAAGAACGATGTGATGTTAATCACAAACCGAAATAGTATCTCGGCTTTCCGTGGAAAAGATGGATCAGAACTTTGGAAGAAGTATGCTGTTGGTGAAGGATTCAAAGGACATCCTGAAAACCTATGGGACAAGATTATTGTTTTAGGCGACCAGATTATTGATCAGCAAGGCCCAGGAAAAGCCTATGATTTAGAAACCGGGGAGTCGATTATTCGTACGAATCCGATCACTGGAAAACCGATCCCCTGGGAATTCACAAAGTCGGGCCATCATTGTAGTTATGCGATTGCCAGTCCACATTTGATGACTTTCCGAGCGGCAGCCGCTGGATTCTGTGACATTGATAGCGCCAATACTTCCCGACTGGAAGGTTTTCGTAGCGGTTGTCGTAATAGTCTGATCCCCGCAAACGGCGTACTCAACTCGCCAAACATGGCTCATGGATGTAGTTGCGGGTATTCGTTGTTTACCTCTTTAGCATTAACGCACGTGCCCGAATCTGAAGTTTGGAGTTACAGTGCATTAGCAGTAGACGCCAAGGTTGATCAGGTACAAAAACTGGGAGTCAACCTGGGTGCTCCTGGTGATCGGCAAGACGAAGATGGAACGCTGTGGCTCGACTATCCCAGCGTGGGCGGTTCGTCGCCAGTGGTTTCTGTCAAATTGACTGGCGAAAAAGTAAGTTACTTTAATAAGCACTCTGCATTTGTTGAACAGGGTGACAAAAGATGGGTCGCAGCCTCGGGTGTCGAAGGTGCCTCTTCATTGACTGTTGCTCTCTCTTCAGATCCAACACACAAGCAAGTCTACACAGTCCGTCTGCATTTTATGGAGCCGGATGACATGCAGACTGAACAACGTGTATTCGATGTGAGCTTGCAAGGCAAATCGGTTATTAAAAACCTGGATATTACCAAGCAGGCAAAGGGTTCGAATCACGCAATTGTCCATGAGTTCAAAGGCATTCAAGCGACAACAAGCTTAAAGATTGATTTGATCGCGATCACAGGTCGCACACTGTTATCGGGAGTGGAAATTGTGGCAGAATAATCACGAATTACTCTTGGGAACCTCTAAGAATTGGTTCTCCCCCTTACGAAGGGGG
>JAESQE010000633.1 GCA_016765335.1 Planctomycetaceae bacterium | reverse complement strand
TTCAAATCTCTCCTGTTTGATACCGGCTACGTTGGGTGAGTCGCCAGGAAATCATATTCCAAAATCATTAAACTGTCTCCCATTTAACGCTAGTTGCAATATTAGCCGATCCTGAAAAACTCTTTTTGAACTTGCTTGTGGGGTGGGGGACTGGGGATTGAGGTGTTGGAATTTGCAAGGTTTTTGTCTGTCCGTCTTCGAAACCTTACAATTTGAGTCACGCATGAAGCCCAAATCTCAGCCTGGAAAATCTCAGTTTCAGTTCTTTTAAGCTCACTTTGATCAAATTCTTAATCACAAACATCCGTTGATTTTACTCACGAACAAATACGCTAATGCGTATCAGGTGAATGTTGATACCACGGTGCAAGAGAAAAATATCACGCATCCTACGGACGCCAAGTTGTATCACAAAGCGATTCTGAAATTGAGTCGAGCCGCCAATGATCGTGACATCAAACTGCGACAGAACTATCGGCGAGTCACACAAAAAGTGATCACCGCATGGGTCGTTGCTTTTTGAAAGGCCTGGCTGGAGATGCCATCAACGCGATTTTGTCCGCAGCGGGCTTCAATTGACGCAAGCTGCTGCGCGGCCTTGTCGCTACACAGGTTTTTTGGGTCTCAGCGAACCTCACCAGTCGATATTTGCAGCGAAACCGATCAGTTTGGCATCAAGTCGCCTAACAAAATTCTCCCTGACTCCAAGCCGAAGCAAATAATTTCCAAGCTCCCTCAGGAAAATCACAATCCAATCACCCAAGTGAGTTTTTCAGGATCGACTAAGTAAATTCTGCTTCGACGCTGCCGAGATCATCCCACTCTTGCACGACGTTGTTGCCATCGTACAAAAAGCGAATCACGTCCACGCCATCATCTTTTTCAATCCGATGCCCGCTCGCATCATACACATAACTGGTGATCGTGAAATCCGGATGCTCCACCTGCACCAGTCGGTTCTCACCATCCCAGGTGTTGGTCGTAACATCACCACCCGGCTCTTCAATAGAACTTTGATTCCCATTGTTATCGTAAGAGTAAGTCGTAATCCCAGCTGCTTCTTCTGCCGTGATTCAGTTTGTAGATTGGGATACGCATCCGCTATCCCAACCTACGAAAACGGACCCACTCTACGTTGCTTTGAATGATTGCTCCCTCAGAAAAAAGGAGAAGAAAATCCGTTATAATCTTTAAAGAGGTGCGATATAAAGTCCTATGAGATCTCTTGCCCTGGTTCCAAATACCAGTAGCGTGGATTATGCGTGTAGCCAAGCTGTTCGTAATAAGCGTATCAGGACCAGACTGGTTTCTGTTTTTTCAGAAATGCCTGGGCACCGATTTGTAGTTCTCCGCTTCGAAGAGTTTGCATAAAGGCGTTCAGTTCGTCGCTGAATCCGAGTTCGATCTGGCTGACTGTGTTCTCGGTTTTCTTAATCAGACGTTTCGCTTCTCGTTGTGCAGTGGGGCCACGGGAAAGAAGCGTTTCGATCCACTGGGTAAGAAATTCTTCCCACTGCGATGGCTCGCAAACTTCATGCAAGATGCCGATTTGTTTTGCATCCTCGGCAAGTAGCAATTCGCCGGTTACAATGAGCCGAGTGGCGACCGCAGAACCGAACATCAACGTCGTGCGAATTGTTCCTCCCCAGCACGGTAGCAGCCCGAGGGCTGTTTCAGGCAGGCCGACATTTGCGTTACTGGTTGCCAATCGATAATCACAAGCCAATGCGAGTTCGAAGCCGCCTCCCGCGCAAGCACCATTGATCGCAGCGATAGTTATTGCAGGCAGTGCAGCGATTCTGGACATCAACTGTTGCCCGTCTTGAATGAGTTTCTTTCCCGATTCTTCTTCCATGTCAATAAATTCCTGAATATCTGCACCGGCTATAAATGTTCGACCGGTTCCCTGAAACAGCACAATGCGCAGCGAAGGCAAGCACTCTAAATCCTTGAGTACAAGCTTCAACTCATTCCGAGTTTCCGCCCCCAGGATTTGAATCCCTTTCTCGCCAGAAAAAGTGACCCGAGCCACTTCCCCTTCAACTTCCAAATGCACCTGTGTAGAAGCGGTAGATGAATTACGCATTGAAGTGATCTTCCCAAGAGTACGCCGGAACAAGCATCGCGAAGTTCCGGCTGGAGGACTCGGTTATTTTTCTTTTTCGGAAACCGTGAGTTCTACAAACTTGTTTTCTACTTCTCCCCACGGGAATCGTTCTGTTTTGCCAAGCGTTAATGTCTTTTCAACTCCTACGGTATAAGAGGTAGCATGAGCTTCCGGGGTACCGAATTTTTGGATTTTGAATTTAAGGAATTTAAAATTCATCTCCACTGTCTTGGTGACAACCTCACCCTTCCGGTGCTCCACAATTTTCCCGGGGTTAACATTGATGGCTGAATCATAAACCCCGATCTTTTTCTCACCCTCACCAATAAATTTGTGGCCAAAATTAGAGCAACTGGGTTCTCCCTCTTTTCCAGTGATTGTAATGCTTCTCACTACTTTTTCGACAGGCATTGGTGATTCAGGATTCGTTACCTCCAGATCTCGAACATGGATTAGCAAAGAGCGAGCATTAGTTTGCTCATCTGCAATTACATGCGTTGAAAGCAGTAGCAGCGGAATAGCAAAACTGGTTAGAAAAAGTGACTTGCATGTCATTTCGACACTCCTTTAATATTGTTAGCTTCATCCATGTGGCAATCCATTAATACAATGAATCACGGCCACATGCACACTACACCGATTGCTGAGCTTCATCAATATCAATAAGCAAACCATCCTCAATGCGATGCACGATATCTTCGGGTAAAATGTGGCGTTCGTCGTGGGTGACGACGATGATGATGGCTTGCTGTTCCTGGCCCAGTTCGCGAAGCAGTTGGAAAATCATGTGACCCGATGTGCTATCGAGTTCGCCGGTTGGTTCGTCTGCCAGGATGAGCTTCGGCTTTTTCAGCAACGCCCGAGCGATGGCGACGCGTTGCTGTTCGCCACCAGAAAGATGATTCGGCTTGTGATCGATGCGGTCCTTCAATCCGACCCGCTCCAGTAGCTGCTCCGCTCGTTGCGTGATCTCGGCATCAATCCCCTGAGGAAGAAACGGGACAAGTACGTTATCCAAAGCGGTTAGATTCGACATCAGGTTGAAATTCTGAAAGATGAAGCCGACATCGCTTTTGCGGTAAGCGTTGCATGTTGCTTCGTCCCAGGAATCGATGGCGGAGTCATCAATGAGGATTCTTCCGGAGGTCGCTTGATCCAGAACGCCCAGCAAATAAAGCAGCGAGCTTTTCCCACTTCCCGAAGGTCCAAGAATGAAATTGAAAGATCCCGGCGTAAATTCGCACGAGATCCCTCTTAAGACTTCCAGTTCAGTCTCGCCTCGCCGGTATGTTTTATGAAGATTTTCAATTTGAATGTGCATTCATAAATACTAACGCGCAAGCAATCCTCGCGAAATGATAGGCTGGGGTAACCATGCGAAGTATGCGGGTTCTGGGTAGCAAGTATTCGCTGATTGCTGCTGCTGGTGAGGTCGGCCTACCTGGTTAAGGTGCACGGAACTGTACTATTCCGGTTTTTCTGAACCTTTTACTAACTGGACCATTTAGGGCTTATTTTTATTCCACTCCCTTTTTTCCTTGTCGCATAGTTGACGGATATCTCAGGGGCTATATTCTCGCATTATATAAAGGGAACTTCTATGAATTCAAAAGACATTACGAGCGGAGGGTAGACATTCTTGTCTGCCTTGAATTACGGCATGCTCAAACGACACAGACACAGAATGTCTGTGCTC
>JAESQE010000632.1 GCA_016765335.1 Planctomycetaceae bacterium | reverse complement strand
TTATATGGCGAGGAACTCATGTTTGACAGCATTGTCTGCACGATTGTTTTGGGGCTGTAGTCAGGGTATTTATCCTGTTCTTCCTGAGTCCATTGTGCCCCTTCAATCACCTTATCTGCAGCATCAAGATTCACAGTGAGTTCGCTGGGCACCTTTTTATAGGTTGCCCATTGAGTCCCTACCAGGCTCATGAGCACGAACACCCCCACAAGCCCCAGCACCAGCTTTTCGCCATGCTTCAGCCCAAGTGATTTGATTTTTTCGACGGACAGTTTGTCTTTAATTCCGGCCATTGGAGACCCCTTTGTAAACAGGTAAAGTTATTACTCTTTTCCCATGAATTTCAAATTGGTATCTTCAGAAAAACAGCTCTGAAGACACCATCAATTGTAATTTAACACTTCAGTTTTCAGTATGCATCAACTGGCAACGCCTGAAGAAACACATCTTTGCTTGCCTCTTATTCCATAACCTTCCGACCTACGGAACATCGGAAGCCGGTTTCGGTTCCAAATTTTCTTCAGTTGTTTTTTCCGTATCCGATTCATTGGTTGGCTGTGGTGTATTGGACTCTGCTTTAGTTGAATCAGGAGTTGCTGGTGTATTCACATCGTCAGTCGTAGGGACCGTAGCAGAATCTGTTGGAGTCTCTTCAGGGACATCATTATCCCCTGGTAATACTGCTGCCTCTTCGTCTGTGTTTGCTTCTGAAGATCCTTCTTCTGACTCATCCAGTGGATTGTAGATGTAAACCATCCCGCTGATAGCAACACTTGCCAGGTTGTTTCCGATGGATGCTGCTCTAGCGAGTTCTGCAAATTCACCACTACCAATTCCTCCTGTTGGGCCACCAGGAAATCCCCCTGCCCCTGAACCACCTGGATACCCTCCTCCTGAACCACCTTGTGCACTTTCAAACCCCCCAGTGTTAAACGCACCAGGGCCTGTTGAAAAATCGCCACCTAAAATGCCGCCTCCCTGCATAGAGTTTGCCCCTGCACCTCCGGCCGAGGCGCCTACTTTTGCCATTTGGACTCGCGTAATTGTTACCGGCCAGGAACCGTTAGTCAGTGCAACTAATAAATCAGGAAGACGTTCATGATCTATAATGGCTTCGATGTAGAAACCACGTTTTCGGAAAATGGTGCCTTCTTCAAAATCAATGTAACGCCCCAGTTCTTCACCGAATTCGTCGGAAGGATCAAATCCAACAGAGCCGGCACCTACGGTTTTTCGACTTCTCCCACCACCTTCTCCACCGCCGGAACCCTGCATCTGTTCCATCATGCCCGCCATCTCATCCATGCCTCCACTTCCTGATCCACCACCAGAAGACGACGATGAAGACTCAGCATCAGGATAATTGCCGGGACCGCCGACCAGATTGATAACCTGAATGCTGCGTACCAGAGAATTACTGACCAAAGTGGTCCCCTGATTAGCCTCTTTGATCGACGTCAATAGAGATTCCAGTAGCCATAAATCTTCTTGCGCATCCCAAAGTTGAGAGGAAGTCAGGGACAAGTCTCCAAAGTCTTCATGTGGAATAGTTTCCTGGTCCAGAAGAACGGTTCCTTTACCGGTTTCCATGATAAACGGATCAGCCATTAACCAAAGACGTCGCAGGCCCAAGTCGTAATTATTTTTGTAGATATTACGAGCTAATGGGGAAATTTCTGCTCGGTAGGTTTTGGGTTGAAGATCTTTACGGATCGTATTGGGCCAAACCATCATTTCCCATTGACGATTCCACAACGCAATTCGCTGTTGATGATCCTGTTCTTCAACTCTTATTGCAATTTTATCCAGTTCATCTCCCCAAGATTTATTTGCCTGAGGACCGTTGGGTACTTGCGAAAATGCTTGATCGATTTCTGAGATTTTTGCTTCGGTTTGGCTCCCGAATTCTCCAACCGCTGGCCACCACCCAATTAAAGGTAGTAGCAGCACGAGAACAAACAGAATCCAAAAGTGATGATTAATAAGAGGCTTTAATTTATCCATGAATCTGATCCCAGCTGACGATTCGAAAAATTAGTATTTCGTCTTTGCACGTGTCTATTGCAGGTTGAATTAATGTGACCTGCTGATGTTTTAAAATTACCCGCTGTGAAAACTTACTGACCAGTTTCCTCTTGTGAGGAGGCCTCGGCTGGTTGCTCTAGTGACTCAGTAGAATCTGTCTGATCGGCATTGTCTTCTTCTGATACTTCCGATGCACTGGCATCGAGTGGATCAACAGCTTCTCGTTCTTCAACAGCTGTTGGCTTCCAAATAAATTGTATCGTAAACAGTGTCCTATGAACGTTGTTGATATCGACATTACGGTTGCCTGTGCCACCTTTGCCACTTGGGTCATAAGATCCTCCTGTTTCTCCCGAAATCCCAGGGGCACCTCCTAGCCCTCCTGGATCTGCACTTTCAAACCCTGGAGAGCCAGTTTCAAAATTCCCTGCCGCTGGCTTCTTTTTATCCAGAACATTAAATCGAGGAGCACTTCGAGTTCGCTTAGACAGCGTTTCCAACGGAATCACTTTGGTTTGATTATAAACAACAACCGGATGGGAAATACCGAGTTTACGGACATCAACTTTTGTGCCATCTTCCTGCTCAATTTGCCACGATTGCAAACTCGGAATGATTGTATTGAGCAAGTAATTGAGCCCCTGGTCGGTAAGTGGCTTGTCTGCGATATGATGATAATGCTCACCGGTTAAAGTGAATAGATACCCTTCACCTTCAGGTTCTTCAGCAACTTCCAACCCGTTAGCTTCAGCAATCTGCTCACTGTATTCTTTATCGCCAATATCAATAGCCTCGTACCATTCAGCCAAATCTTCCGTTTTGGCAGCGGTGATCGACTCAACCATAATCCGATTACGTTGTTCGATATCGGTGATGTCAAGATCTTCGTCAACATCACGCGGCAAGCACTCATTTAAAGATTTATAAAATTCGAGCCACAATGTGCCCTTCATCCCCTCGATCAGCTTCGCTCCTTCTTCCTTGGCGGTATTGTATCTGCCATCCGCTGAGGAGTACCCTGAAGTATAGCCCGACCATTTAGACTGCAAACCAGTTGAGTTCTTCAAGCTGTTATCCCAAGGGTCGTTGTGCACGGTTTTCCAGGAATTTGCATAGCCAAGCGTTGAAAGAGTGAGTCCAACCAACAGCAAGGCAGCTGTCATCGCGGCCCAAGGTTTTTTTCGTCTGATTTCACGAGCCAACGCAATTTCAGGTGGCAACAACGTCGTGTTAACTCGCGACATTTTCATACCCTGCAAAGCCAACCCGTAGGCAACTGTGAAGGACATAATATTCTCTCGGAACAGCGGAGCTTCCAGAACTGACTTTCCTGCCAACTGCTTGAATCCTTCGGCTCTGACAACAGAACAATCCAGGTTTTGATCGAGAAACTTCTGAAGCCCAGCCATGCGGAATCCGCTACCACACCCAACCACTTTGGTGACTTCTCCATCGTGGTTGACGCTGGAAAAGAATCCTAGTGACCTTTGCACTTCAGAAAGGTAGTCATTAAAGACAGGCTTTAATGCTTGAAAAACAGCTTTGGGATCAGGTGATTTTGTTGCATTGCATTTCAGATGCTCAGCTTTGGCAAAAGTCAGCTTCATCTCTTTGGTTAAAGCACGTGTGAAGTGGTTGCCACCGATAGGAATGTTGCGAATCCAAATCTTTTCGCCATTGGTGACCATGATCGTTGACTGGTCAGCTCCCATATCAAGAACCGCAGTATAATCGTCGCTGGCTGGGCCACCTTCACCTTCAGGGCCGATGCCCAGTTGATCGTAAGACAGGTAACTATATAAAGCCAAAGGCGAGATTTGCATCATCTCGACTTCAATTTTGTTGCCTAAAAGAGGAGCCAGTTGATGCAGAACCTGATCCCGCTTCATCGCAAAAATACCGACTTCTGCTTCGAGGATAAACCCGCCTTCTTCAGAGCCGCCACCCAATTGCTGGAAATCCCAGTAAACCTCTTCCAGAGGAAACGGAATTTGCTGCTTGGCTTCGTACTGAACAATTTCCTTGACTTTGCCAGCTTCCACAGGAGGTAGCTGAATAAACCGAGCCAAAGAAGTCTGAGCAGGCAAGCCAACGGTTACCAAATCACCCTCGATTTTGTTTCGCGAAAGAAACTTGGTCATCGCTTCGGAGATAAGTTCGTCGGGAATTGCGTCTGGTTGACTCAATATTTTCGCGTGCGGAATATAGTCAAATCCGACCGCAACAACCTGATGAGCAGCCTCTGAATAACGCAGTTTCAGCGCCTTCAAGCCGGCTTGCCCAATCTCAATTCCCCAAATTGCTTTTGACTCAGGCATGGAAATCCTCTTCTCCTGGATCCGATTTCAGATCCGACCAATGACTACAATAAATAGAAACACTTATATAACAGCAAAAACACATCTCTGCATCATCATATTAGATAATGCAGATGATTGTATCTTACATAAGCTCACATGCAAACACAGCGGCTCATATACAAACACAGCAAACTAGAATGTATACGTATCACCACTTAATATCCCAGAATCCACGAGGAAATCACGAAAACGCAGGTAACACGCTGTAATCAATTATAAGTAGTGAATCGTATGATGCGGTGAAAAACTTGTCCAAATTGTTAATTCTGAACTCACACCGATGGAAAACTGATGTTTCCGAAGAACACATTTCAAATGTTCAATACACCGAATAACTGCAACGAAAGGATAAAACGCCTCTAACTCGGTTTCCCAAGCCACATTCAGCTTATCACTATTTGAATGTTTTTTTAGTGTTGAGGAGTAAAGACAATCTTAAATCCCCCACCACACCCACAAGTACAAACCGTAGTAACTGTCACGTTAGCATTATGTTAGCTCAAATGTCAATGAAAAATGATCGATCAAAAAACTGTAAACCAACCACTTTTCAACTCATACTATACACAAGTTTCATCGAGCCAACATTTCGGTTTAACCAGTCGTTCTGTTCTTTAAGACGAGGATGAATTCAAATTAGTTCCCGGATTTAGAGTACTTTTTTTTAATATATCCACCGTGTTGTTTATATTGTCGGCTGAGTAGATCGCCTGACTGACCGCAATTCTGGTAGCCCCTGCATCACGAACTGACGGCACATTCGAGCAATTGATCCCACCGATAGCGAACCAGGGAACCTCAATTTGATCTGCCACCTCTTTAATTAGCTCCAGTCCCACGAATTGTTCGAATTGTTTCGTCTGTGACTGAAAAACAGGCCCCACGCCCAGATAATTCGCACCTTGCTGAGCCGCTTGCTTTGCTTGATTAATATCGTGAGACGAAACACCGATCAGCTTTTCGTTCCCGATGATTTTCCGAACCTCTTCCACCGGCAACTCACCCTGCCCCACATGAACACCATCTGCATTACTCAACAATGCAATATCCGGACGATCATTGACAATAAAAAGTGTTCGAGTACCGGCTGTCCATTCTCGCAGCTGCCTGGCTGTTTCAAGAAGCTGTCTGTCAGACAGATTCTTGGCTCGCAATTGTATGACATCAACTCCCGCAGAAATCACACTGCGAGCGAATGTTTCGAAATCCTCTTTGCGATGCGTGGGGTCGATCAGAAAATAGAGCGAAGCCTGTTCGAGCCGGCTATGAATCGAGTTGTCTATCAACAAATGCTTTTCAATATCGTAAAACAGATACCGAATTTTCTCGATACTCGCAGGAGCCGTTATCGCAATCAGTTTGGAATACTCTTCCAGAGTCCGCAGCGATTCCCCCACGCGGCTGCAATTTGCCCGCACCAAATCTTTGAGAGACTGCCGAGACATTTCAGTTGGCAACGAAATTTTTGTCCCCACATCTCCTGGGGTATCCCGTGCATGCAGAGCTTGTTCTAAATCCAGTTCCAGGCAAACCTGAGTAAACTGATGCCGGACGGTTTTGATCCTTTTTACGCTTTGCTCATCTTCCTGATGAAAACGTACATACTCTTCAACGACACGCAAACCTTCCCGGCATCGATTCGCTGAAGCATCAAGAATACGATAAATCGATTGTTCTTCAGCAAGGCTCAATCGATTCGGCTGGGCTGGTAAATTCATTCGGAATACTTCTTAATCAGGATCCCACTATCCGTGGAAAACTCCAATGTTAGAGTCAACAAGACTAACTTAAAAAATCATCACCACGAAGTCACAAAGACACGAAGAAGTGAAAATGTAACAACAGGTAGGTTCATTCCATTCTCATATTGCTCGTTATTCTGCATTGAGCAACGAGTTTTTTTCTTTACTTCGTGCTTTAGTGCCTTTGTGGTTCAAAAACAAATCGCCAAGATTTCATTTAGACTTTCAACTTTACTGCATGAAAACACTGCATTACCTACTCAATAGCACTGGTACGCTTAAAATTCTCAGCATGAAATTTCATAATCACCAAGCCCGATTTCTTATAGATCTCCATTGCACTGTGCGGGGCTTCTGGAACGATCAGACGCTCATACGGAATCTTCAGCGAATCCAGATGCTTCATGTATTCCAGGTTATTTTCGTAGTTAAACCCTTTGGTCCCCACATGAACCAGAATACGAATTTCAGGCGCCTTATTTTGCGAATATCGCTGGGCAAGATCCCAGGTATTATCGCCTTCGTGGAATTTCAGGGAACGGTTTTCCCAGCCTTTGCTTTCACTGATTTTCTTTTCCGTTGCATACCCTCCACCTCCGGGTGAGCAACTGGAAAACAGATGCGGATGCTTAAACATAATCCGAGCGGTCCCGCGTCCCCCTTGAGAAAAGCCTTCCAGTCCCCTGCCCTCTCGCTGGGCGATGGTCCGATACTGAGCATCGACATGTGGGATCAACTCTTTCACAAAGACATCTTCCCCTTGCGAACCTTCTTTATCGGGCATATTGTAATGGCTGACCGGACCGCCGTTAACAAAAACGTAAATCATGGGAGGAACTTTTTTTGATTCGTTTTGCTCATGGATCAAAGAAGCTAACCGCACACTTTTGATTTCAGAACCAGGGCGACCGCCAT
>JAESQE010000631.1 GCA_016765335.1 Planctomycetaceae bacterium | reverse complement strand
CCTGTAAACAACGGTCAGAAAACGTAGCGCCGAGCGGGCAGAAAGTGTAGCGCTGGTTGCGGGGAGATTCCTGCGAAGGTGGCTGTGGTTCGCAAGAAAGGTGAATCCTTTTCTTACTTCGTCTTGATTGACTCGCCGCTTGAGCTTTTTGTGCGGCGACGTTTGGCGTCCTGTAATCGGTAGCTTTCGCCAGCGGTTTCCAATATGTGACAGCGATGGGTTAAACGATCCAGCGTCGCTCCGGTAAGACGCTCGCTGCCGAGGACTTCAGGCCAGTTTTCAAAGGGTAAATTCGTAGTGACGATCAAACTCATACGTTCGTAGGCCGTACTGATGACATCGAATAAAAGTTCGGCGCCGAGTTTGCTGGCGGGGACGTAGCCCAGCTCATCAAGAATCAATAAGTCGAGTTTCGAGAGTTGTCTTTTGAGACGCAGAAGATCTCGATCCTCACGAGCTTCCATCAGGTGCGTGATCAGCTCGGTCACCTGATAAAAACGAACTTTCTTCCCTTGGCCACACGCTGCAATTCCAAGTGAAATCGCCAAATGTGTTTTTCCAGTCCCCGAATTTCCGACCAGTAAAATATTCTCTCGCTTTTCAATGTACTCACCTCGCATCAATTCATTGACAAGCAATTTGTTCAATGAAGGTTGTACTTTGAAATCGAACGTATCCAGAGTTTTGTGAGTCGGGAATTTGGCTGCTTTCAATCTCCTTTCGGCGGCACGGCGTTCTCGTTCAATCAGTTCCAGTTCGCTTAATTGTAACAGGTAGCCGAGATGATCCACGTTATCTGTCGCACAACGAACGGCGACTTTCTCGCACTCACTGAGGATCGTTGGTAATCTCAAATTCTTGAGATGATGTTGTAGCAACACAACAGATTTGGTTTGAGTTTTTGTCATAATCTTAACCTCTAAGTAATAAGGACTGGTAAGCAGAAACATCTGTTTGCGCAACCTGTACCAGTTTCAGGTGCGGACGACCGTCCAAACAAAACAGCGTGCTGGGAATTTCCTGTTGATAATCCAATATCAACCGAATGGCATCAGCGTTAACGACTCCAATATCAAGACCGTACTGCACAGCGTGCTTCAATTCAGTGATTGAATATCGCTCCAGCAGCCGCAAGACTTTGATAAACTCTCGGGTGCCAATCTCAGCGAGTTCAGATTCCATACGGCGTCTTAAAATCCCAAAGCAAACTGGCAAATCCCAGTTCTCCAACGGCTTGGCGTGATCAAACCCGCCGGGTTTTCGCTCTAAGAGCCCTAAATAATGGACGGGATCGAAGAATGATTGCTCCCGGCCCCAGTGTCTTTTATGTCTGGCAATCAACTGATCTTCAAAACTGAGCCGGACTTCATCGATAGTGGCCACAATCGTAATTTGACGATATGCAAATTTTGTGGGCACCGAATAACTGTTTCTGTCGAAGCGAACCAGAGAGAGTGAATTGGCATTAGCCTGTGCGAGACGATGGGCATCAAAGGTCTGCCTTGGTATGGGCAGCATCGAGGATTGTTCCTCGACAAGCAACACTTGTTTTGCAGAAGGTTTACCTCGCAACTGACGTTTTAAGTCATCCTGGCAACATTGCCATAATTGTTCATTGAGCCTTTCCAAAGAATCAACACAAGGAACTGGAACCAGAAAGTTCCTGCGAGCAAAATCCAAAAGTCGTTCGACATGCCCTTTCTCGTTGGGACGTCTCACCAGACAGAAATGATCTTCATACAAAAAGTGACTTTTCAATCGTGAAAACTCAGTTGTTACTTTTCTTTCGCGAGTTCCGATAATACGGGCCACTGCGATTTTGGAATTATCATAACTGATGCGTTTCGGCACACCACCAAAGAATTCAAAGGCTCGCTTGTGCCCCTCCAGAAAAGACTCCGTACATTCTCTCGGAAAGGCCTGCATGAAAATGGCGTCCGAATAAGGCATTGTCATGACAAACAAGGCCACTTTGGTTAACTCGCCATTAAGTAAAACATCAGCAAATCCAAAGTCAACCTGAGCTTCGCCAGGAGGATGGCTCAACGGCAGGAAAACTTCACGAGACTTTTGTTTCAACTCGCGAATTGCCTCTTGAACAATCGTAATTCCCCCTGTGAATCCATGCTCTTTCTGGAGCCGCTCGAATATCTTTCTGGTCGTATGCCGCTGTTTGCGATGAGTCTTTTTATCACTCTCCAAGTATTCAATAATGGTCGGTAAAAACGAATCGATTTTAAGAACCCGAGTTTTGGTCAACCGATACCCCGGTGGCTCGGTATGCGTCAGGATTTTCTTCAGCGTCTCCCAATGGATTTTGTACTCAGTGCAAGCGCCACGCTTACTAATCTCACCATTGAGAACTCGCCGACGAATTTCAGCCCATTGTTCCATGTTAGTGTACACCGTTACCTCCTGCCTGGTTGAAGTCAGAACTTTCTGAAAACAGAAAGTCTGACCAAAACCAAGCAAGTGGTCATCTGGGCGCTACACTTTTAATCCAATTTACCACTCACCGCTCGGCGCTACGTTTTCTGGCCGTTGTTTACAAATAACAACTGGCAATTGCTCGAAGAACGCATCGGCACCTTCACCACCCCGGCGGAACATCACCTCTGGGGTACACGCTACATCGACGATTTAATCTGCCGAGACCGCAGCACCACCAGCCCCTTAATCGAACGCTTGTACGCCATGCAGGATGCCAATTGGAACGTCACCGGCATCACCTCTGTTTCAGGTAGCGTCTCCGAACGCTACGAATACGACCCCTACGGCAACACCACCATCTACGACGCCACCTACAACACCAGAACCACCTCAGCCTACAACTGGAAAACCACCTACTGCGGCTACAGATGGGACACCGACAGCGGATTGTATCAAGTGCGAAACAGATACTACTCACCCAAACTCGGCACATGGATTACAAGAGACCCCATTGGGTACAAGGGCGGAATTAATCTGTATGAGTATGTGAGTTCAGGACCAATAGATAATAACGATCCTCTTGGACTAGAAAAATTGCACTTAACGATTTCATTTGTAGATGATATCGTAACCTACGCCGCAGCAGTTGGCGAAGGTGCAGATATCACTGTTGTATCTTACGGATCAACTTTGAGAATTGTACAAGAAACTGCAAAACAATTATTACAAGCAAATATTGATATAGAAGTAATTGATGTACAAAGTTTATTACCTTTTGACATCAATCATGATATTGTTAAGAGTCTTCAAAAAACTAATAAATTACTGATTATTGATGAAGATGTTCCTGG
>JAESQE010000630.1 GCA_016765335.1 Planctomycetaceae bacterium | reverse complement strand
TGGCTTGTGGAGTGAGGCTGCCTGCTCCCTGCTTAGATTCCATTATCCAAAAGAACAATCGACGAAGTCGTGTTGTTTTGTGTTGTCCGAAGATGACTGCTCCAGACAATCTCGGTTCGTTAATACGACTGGGTGCCAGTTTCGGGATACAAGGAATTTTGCTTGGCCCTGGTTCTGTTGATCCTTATATTCGGCGGGTGATACGGGTTTCGTTGGGAACTTGTTTTGACTTTCCGGTTCGATCAAGTCCAGAGTTGTTTAATGAGCTGAGAGAACTTCAGTCACGCAATCAAGCAGTTATAATCGCTGCGGAGAAAACGGACACATCATCTGCTTTGAATAGATCTCTGCGCACGTCGTCACGAAATGGAGCTGGTTCGGATTCGCATGAGGTGATGCAAGAAGATTGTCCGATATTTGTGTTGTTGGGCAATGAAGCCGATGGGCTGACGCAGCAGTGGCTTGATTTGGCGGATGAGACCTTTCATATTCCAATTCAAGATGAGGTGGATTCGCTCAATGTAACGCATGCAGCTGCGATATTTTTGTATGAGCTGACGCGTTAAAATCAGAGCTTTTGATTTTGATAAGCTTTCAGGAACCTCTATTGATTCAAATGACATTGTGAGCGGAGGGTAGACATTCTTGTCTGCCTTGAATTGAGGCAGACTCAAACGAAACAGACACAGAATGTCTGTGCCCCCTTTGAATTAAAAGAGGTTGCCTTCAAAATGAGATTGAAATTTGTTTTCTCGTGCTCGGTTGACATGATTTCATGATCCGTGAAGTTGTATGCAAGTCGCGAACGTGCTACTTTCAAGAGACTTTTGAAATCAAGTATCTTTTGACCATTTGTGAGATTCACCCAAATGAAAATAAGTGTTCGCAAACATCTATCTTTAGTTCCAGCTATGTTTCTACTTTTGCTGCTGTCTGTGTGCGGGAAAAGTTTCGCAGTCGAGCCAGCTGGTTTTCCTGGAAAGAAAACTTTGTGGAATGGGTTTGATCGATTCGATTTTCCGGTTGAAGAGTTTTCGGTCATGGTGATAGCACCTCAAAAAGCAGCAACTGGTAATCCTTGGGTTTGGCATGGTGAGTTCTTTGGCCACAAGCCAGCTCCAGATATTGCATTGCTCAAAAAAGGATTTCATATTGCTTACATGAAAGTGCCCAATATGCTTGGTTCCCCCCAAGCGGTTGAGAATTGGAATTTGTGTTATCGCGAACTGACTCAAAAGCATGGATTGGCGAAGAAGGTGGCATTAGTCGGACTGAGTCGTGGCGGTTTATATTGTTACAATTGGGCGACTGCGAATCCCGATCAAGTCGCTTGCATATTCGGTGATGCTCCCGTGTGCGATTTTAAAAGCTGGCCCGGCGGAAAAGGGAAAGGCAAGGGGAGTCCAGCGGATTGGAAACGGGTGATGGATCAGTACGGCTTCCAGAATGAAGAACAAGCAATAGCATACGATAAGAATCCGATTGATAATCTGGCAGTCCTGGCTAAGCATGATGTGCCACTGCTTCATGTGTATGGTGAAGCAGATGATGTTGTGCCCTGGGATGAAAATACAGGAATAATTGCCTCTCGATATCGAAAACTGGGGGGAAGAATTGATCTGATTGTCAAACCTGGAGTGGGGCATCATCCACATAGTTTGAATGACCCATCGCCGATTGTTGATTTTATTGAGCGAAACGCATCGGTTGGCAAACCTCGTTCACTTCCAGTACATCGAAAAGACCCGGTTGGCAAGCTCTCTGCGACACTGGAACCCTCGAAGAGGGTTGTCTACAAAACGGTCGATGGGCATGAAATGTATCTGCATCTGTTTGAACCAGATGGATGTCAGCCCGGAGATCAACGTTCCTGTTTTTTGTTCATACATGGCGGCGGATGGGCAGGCGGTTATCCTCGAATGATGTATCCTTATGCTGCACATTTTTCAGAGCAGGGGATGGTTTGTATCAGCCTTGAATACCGATTGCTTAATAATCCGAAAGGGACAACCGTTTTTGATTGTGTTAAAGATGGACGCAGTGCGGTTCGGTTTGTGCGTTCTCATGCGAAATCGCTGGGGATCGATCCGCATAAGATTATTGTCAGCGGGGCTTCTGCGGGTGGGCATGTTGCAGTCGGAACAGCATTGTTTGACGGGATTGATGAGCCGGACGATGCGCTGGATGTTTCTTGTGTGCCTGATGCAATGGTGCTGCTTTATCCTGTCATTGATACATCTGAGGCTGGATACGGAAACAAAAAAGCTGGACCGGATTGGCGAAAAATATCACCCGTGCATAACGTGCGTTCGAACTTACCTCCCACGATAATCTTTCATGGCACTGGCGATACCGTAACGCCTTTCCCCGGGGCAAAGAAGTATCAGGAACTTGCAGTGGAGAAAGGGAACCGGTGTGAATTAGATATTCACGAAGGTGGCCGTCACGGTTATTTGATATTTGATGAAAAGTTATATCGTGAAACTCTAGTGAAGATTGAAGCGTTTTTAAAATCTGTGGAATAATCAAAATTATTGAATCGAGAACTCTCTATGCTCCGTCGTGATTTTATGCAAAATGCAGTGGTTGGTTCGGTTGCTTCTTCGTTGGCGTTAGCCACATCGGGAAATACGGTGGAAGCTTTGAATCAAAAATTATCCTCGCGGATTAAAGTCGGACAAATCGGTACTAAGCATGCGCATGCAGGCGGTCAGATGCAGACCTTGCGTAAGCTATCAGATTTGTACGAAGTTGTGGGTGTTGTAGAGCACGATGATGCTCAATACAAACAAATTGCAGAATCTCCCGTTTGCCGTGGTGTGCCTCGGTTGAGCGAGCAGGAACTTCTCGAAACGCCTGGGTTGAAAGTGGTTGCAGTCGAAACAGAAGTTCGAGATTTACTTTCGACTTCGCAAAAATGTATTGATGCAGGGCTGCATATTCACTTGGATAAACCAGCGGGGGAATCATTTCCGCAACTTGAAATACTGCATCAAACTGCGAAGGATAAATCACTCACCATTCAGATGGGGTACATGTTTCGCTACAACCCTGCGTTTCAGTTTCTGTTTCAAGCCGTTCAGAATGGTTGGCTGGGAGAGGTGTTTGAAGTGCATGGTGTGATGAGTAAAAAAGTCGGCGAAGCGACGCGTCGGCAGTTAGCTGGCTATCCCGGCGGTGCAATGTTTGAACTCGGATGTCATTTGATCGACCCCTTGCTGCATATTCTGGGGATTCCCGAAAATGTCACCAGTTATAATCGTCAGACAATTAAGAACGATCCATTATTCGATAACATGTTAGCAGTGTTCGAGTATCCCAGAGCAACTGCAACGATTAGAAGTTCTGTTGTGGAAGTTAATGGTGGTCGAAGGCGTCAGTTTATTGTCTGCGGAACTCAGGGGACCATTGAGATTCTGCCATTGGAACCAGGAAAGTTGATCTTAACTCTTGAGGAACCTCAAGGTAAGTATCGTAAGGGGACGCAAGAGATCGCATTACCAGCATCTCCAGGCAGATATCATGGATGTTGGACAGAGTTTGCCAGCATTATTCGAGGGAAGTCAAAACTTCCCTTTTCACACAAACATGATCTCGCAGTTCAAAAATCAGTACTCACAGCAAGTGGAATTCGAACCTGGAAATAATCTGATGCAATCGTGTTTGCATGTGGGAGTTGCCGGAACTTCGTAAAGACTTGTTCCGGCCTAACGGGGCCGTCCCTGTTATTCGAATGTAATAATCAGGTCTCCGGTGTTGACCTGAGACCCCGGTTTGATGTGCACCTGGGCGACAGTTCCTGGAGTCTCTGCACTGATTGTGCTTTCCATTTTCATTGCTTCGAGGCTGAAAAGTTTATCCCCCTTAGAGACTTTGTCACCAAGCTCGACCGCAATCGCAACAACCATGCCGGGCATGCTGGTACCAATTTGCTTCGGATCGGTTGGGTCAGCCTTGAGGACTTCGAGAGTGTCACTGTTTTCGGATTGATCAATCACGGTGACATCCCGGGGTTGACCGTTGAGTTCGAAGAAGACTGTCCGGGTGCCATCAGCATGTGGTTGGGAACTGGTCAGGTATCTGATGATCAACGTTTTTCCGGTTTCGATTTCGACTGCAAATTCCTCTCGGATTTTCTGACCATAGAAGAACACTGGAGTGGCGAGTTTGCTTAAGTCGCCGTATTTCTTTTGTTGCTCTGCAAAATCGGTATATACCTTGTGGTAAAGTAGATAGGAGAGGATTTCGCAGTTTTGTGGTTCACGCCCCAGAATCGCTTCCACTTCCTTTTTGGCGGCATCCATGTCCGCTGGGGGAAGTGATGCTCCGGGTCTGTCTGTTAAGCCCGGTTTGCCTTTGAGTACGATCTTTTTGATTTGCTCAGGGAATCCGCCGGGAGGCTGCCCCATCATTCCGCCAATCAGATCAATCACAGATGCCGGGAAGGCAAGTTCGCGAGACGTATCTAAAATGTCTTCAGGGGTCAGGCTGTTTGCAACCATGAACAACGCCATGTCACCGACTGATTTTGAAGTCGGTGTGACTTTAACGATGTCGCCAAACAGTTCGTTGACTTTCGCGTAGATTTCACAAACGTCTGTCCATCGATCCGACAGGCCCAAAGCTTGTGCTTGTGCAAACAGATTGGTGTATTGTCCGCCGGGCATCTCGTGTCGGTAGAGATCGGAAGTGGCTGGAAGTACCGTGGTTTCGAATGGCAGGTAGAATTCACGAACCGCTCGCCAGTAAGTTGCGATATCATCCAGGGAATCGGCATTGAGTTCGGTATGACGATCAGAAAACTGCAAGGCGCCAACGATAGTGTTTAAGTTAGGTTGTGACGTGCCGCCCGACATCGGAGCCATGGCTGCATCTGCAATGTCGAGATCAACTCCTGCGGCTGTGAAAATGGAAGCTGCCTGAATACCTGCGGTATCGTGTGTGTGGAAATGGATAGGAATTCCAATTTCCTGCTTGAGTGTTTTCACAAGCAGAGAAACAGCATCCGGTTTACATAGGCCAGCCATATCTTTGATGGCTAGAATATGAGCACCCATTTTCTCCAACTCTTTTGCCAGATTGACATAATACTTCAGGTCATATTTTGACCGCTTCGGGTCAAGGATGTCGCCGGTGTAACAGATGGAAGCTTCGCAGATCATGCCTGAATCGATCACCGCATCCATGGCGAGTTTCATATTCGGCACCCAGTTCAAGGCATCGAATACGCGGAAAACATCCATGCCTGTTTGAGCCGCTTCTGCGACAAATGCTTTGACGACATTATCTGGGTAATTCGTGTACCCCACAGCATTGGAAGCACGAAGTAACATCTGCGTAAGAATGTTCGGGACTTTCTCGCGGAAG
>JAESQE010000629.1 GCA_016765335.1 Planctomycetaceae bacterium | reverse complement strand
GCAGGCACACAATTTGACCCTAACATTGTGACTGCATTAACTCGCTGGCTTCAACCCAAAGTTCTTGCCCATACACGAGAATTATCTGACGAAAAGTCAGCATCGCAAGCACAAAACCACCTTGAAGGATCGCCGGAGATTACCGCATTATGCAGCGTATTTTCTGATATCTATTCACTAGAATCTTCTTTCGATGGATTCTTAATTGTAGATGACAATCAGGAAATTGTATTACTAAGCCGAACAGCTCAGAATCTATTTAGAATTGATGACCAAGCCCCTCAACTGAAAAAATGGGAATCGAAATATTTCCCGGTTTCTGATTCTAATCAGAAACTCTTTCCAAGGGGAGCCACCCCGTTGGAACAAGTTTGCAAGACGAAGATGCCCTTAACAATTAATGTCAACATGCCTAACGGCAGCGGCAAGTGGATCGACGTCGCCTTGCAAACACTGCCTCTGGTAGATTTCAAATGCAAATTTCAAGGTGTTGCAGAACTCTATAAACTCAAAAATCGCAACCAACAAAGAAACGCTCAATACCGAGAGCTGGAATTACAAGCTTCTCGGGATGCATTAACAGGAATAGCAAACCGGGGCGAATTGGAAAATCAACTGACAACGGTCATGGAGAGATTCGAACGAGACAATCAGAATAATATCTTCTCTGCCATTTATCTGGATATCGATCATTTCAAAAACATTAATGACACTTACGGACATGCTGTCGGCGATGAAGTTTTGGTCAAACTGGCCCGACTGCTTCAGCGTGAAGCCTATTCCAGCGAACTTGTTGCAAGGTATGCGGAGAAGAATTTGTTATCATTTGCCCTGATCTAAAACTGATGCAGGCAGCTGGACGGGCGGAACGATTTCGGCTCGAAATCGCGAAACTCACTTTCGAAAGCGAACCTAATCTTTCCATCACGACTTCTTTTGGAGTCGCAGAATCTGAAACCGGTGACTGCTTAGAAGACATTTTAAAAAGGTCTGATCAAGCCCTGTATCAATCGAAAGAAGAAGGACGTAATCGAACCTCTGTGCTTCGAAGACAGGAGATGAGCGACCAAGCCGTACAAAACATTGCGGAAGAGGACTTCACTTTCTCGGCTGAGATTAATGCGATGTTACAGAAGGAAATTCTCGTCATGAAGCTCAAAGGTTACGTGCACGATCAAAAGGCGAAATTAATCAGCATTGAAGAAGGCTATGCTGTCATTCAAGTCGGTCAAAAAAGTTTTTTCTCCAAGTGGGGAAAGAAAGAGCAAAGACAACCCATTCGAATTGAACTTGATGCCAGTGACGCGATCAATCCGGCAAATTCAAATGTAAAAAACAAAAAACTAAAAGTCAAAATCAGTCCGGTTGGTCAGCCCGGTAGTGTCGAAATATTTCAGTATCGTGCTCGCAAAGCCCTTCATGAAATGAGTTTTTACTTTCTTTGTTAAGGGAACCTCTATTAATTGAACTCCAGAGCTTCTTGAAGACTGTTTGATTATAAAAAGTAATTGAAAAACCCTCTCTAGCTCCCTCTTCCCAAGGAGGAGAACCATTTCCAGAGGTTCCGTTAATGAAAAACGACCGAATAACAACAAGGTTTTACACGCATTGCCTGCACAATACATGCTTTGGATTTCCCTCGATCTCGGGAACAGGCTAGAATTCATGAAAGTGCATGAATAGGAATCATATTGATAGAAAGCCTGTAGATGAAAAAATCATCTATCGAAGAAATCCGACACCGTTTTGACGCAGATGTCGAACGCTTTTCGAATCTGGAAACGGGGCAGTCTGCAACTGTCGATGCTCCGCTTGCCCTTGAACTAGTCACGCAAGCAGCTGCATGCAGCACCCCGAATGCGACGCGGATGTTAGACTTAGGTTGTGGGGCGGGAAACTTCAGCGTCAAACAGCTGGAAAGCCTGCCCAATCTAAACATTACGCTTGTCGATCTCTCTTTACCAATGCTGAATCGAGCCGTCGAGCGATTAACTCCGTTGACCACCGGAACGATTCAAACAATTCAAGCAGACCTGCGAGACATCGATTTAGGAGAAGAGCAGTTTGATGTCATTCATGCAGCTGCTGTGCTTCATCATTTGAGAACGACATCGCAATGGGAACAAGTCTTTGAAAAGATATACCGTGCACTTGCTCCGGGTGGCTCCTTCTGGATTTTTGATCTGATTGAAAGTTCTACTCCTGCGGTTGGAGATTTGATGTGGAAACAATACGGGGAATATCTGACATCGCTGGACAACACGAGCTATCGAGATAAAGTCTTTCGTTATATCGAAAAAGAAGACACGCCGCGTTCGCTGGTGTATCAACTTCAACTGTTGCAAAAACAAGGCTATGCAGATATCGAAATTCTGCACAAAAACTCCTGTTTTGCTGCCTTTGGGGCCATCAAGGGCAGATAATTCGCATGAATCCCCCGGAATCAGCCCTGCTGCTGATTCTTTATTGCTGAAATAGCCGCTGGCTGTTACGTTTCGCAAGAAATTTGAAGCCATTTGCACTATAAATGCCCTCAAATCACCTTGAGGTATTCTCTCCAGCTGAAATTATCAGAAACCCGATACAGACAAGTTCCGACCATGAAACCGATTCGTACCCGTTTTGCTCCCAGTCCTACCGGCTATATGCACATTGGAGGAATGCGGACTGCGTTGTTCAACTGGCTTTTTGCCAAGCACCACGGCGGAGTTTTTGTGCTTCGAATTGACGATACGGACCGAGCACGCAACATGGACCAGGCTTTGCGTCCGATTTTACAATCATTTCGCTGGCTCGGGTTAGATTGGGACGAAGGACCGGGAGTTGAGGGCGATTTCGGCCCCTACTTTCAATCGCAACGAGACGAGCTTTATTCGCATGCCTGTGAAGAACTCCTCAAGCAAGGCAAAGCTTTCCGAGATTTCACACTCCCGGAGCAATCCAAAGCGGAACGGGAATCTGCCGAGAAAGAAAAAAGAAACTATCTGAACAACCGCAACGATCAGCACCTTTCTGAAGAAGACATTCAAAGTCGCATTTCGAATGGTGATAAGTACGTCATACGGTTTCTTGTCCCACGGGACACAGACGAAAAGATTGTCATTGATGATGCAGTGCGTGGACGCGTGGAATTTGATCCCACACAAATGCCCGATCCTGTCATTATGCGAGGCGACGGCACACCGTTGTATAATTTCGCTTGTGTGATTGATGATGCCAAGATGCAGATTTCGCATGTCATCCGCGCAGAAGAACATCTCTCCAATACACCGATTCAGGCGATGCTTTACGATGCCTTGGGTTACGAACGCCCGGTTTTTGCACACATCCCGTATGTCGCAGCCCCGGGAGGCAAAGAAAAACTAAGCAAACGCAAACTCGACAAATACCGAAAAAGCCCTCAGTTCAAAAAACTATTCGATGCAGCTGATTTCGTCTTCCCGTTAATCAACCTGGAAAACACAGGAGAACTCGACCCGGTGATGGTCGAGTACTACGAGAAAATCGGTTACCTGCCAGCCGGACTTCTCAACGCGTTGTCTCGACTGGGCTGGTCGCTGGATGATCAAACCGAAATTATGTCCCTGGATACGATTGCCAAGAACTTTTCGCTTGAGCGTGTTATCAAATCAGCAGCTGGATTTGATCCCGATAAGCTACTCAGCTTCCAGGCACACTGGATGGGAGAACTTTCCGCTGAGCAAAAACAGGCCGGTTGCATTCCGTATTTGAAACAAGCCGGGTTAATCAATGACGAACAGGAACAAAGCAATCAACTTGAGCAAATTATTGCAGCGATCGGTGAGCGTTTTGTGCTATTCAGTGACATCTTGAAATTCAATGAGTTTTTTGTTGCAGATGAAGAACTGGAATTCGATCCCAAAGCTTTCAAAAAGAGAATTGTCAAACCTGAACAAGCCAAATCCCTACTTGACGCGTTGGCTGAGCATCTACAAAACAGCCAGGCAGAATCTACTGAGGACTTCGATCAAGTCGTTCATGATTTTGTAGAGAAACAGGAAATTCAAATCGGACAAATTATTCACGCGTTACGAGTTGCGGTCACAGGAAAAGGTGCTGGTGTGGGCATGTTCGATGCGATGGCAATTCTAGGCACCGAAAGTTGCATCAAGCGAATACGCATCGCGATTGCACATAATTTAGAGTAACAAAACAGACACACGCTTCAGGGGAGCCTCTATTAAATGGTTCTCCCCCATACGAAGGGGGAGTGAGAGGGGGGTTTTGAACTGTTATTTTATAACCAAACTGTATCCGAGAACCTCTGGCATTCAATTAATAGAGGTTCTCTTAAGTAATACATATATCAACACGCAAAGAATTAACGAGCCATCCAGGTGAGGAATAGTCAGATGACGACTGATCAAGAAGAAAACAACACTGAAAAACATCTCGATTTTATTCGGGAAATTGTCTCAAAAGATATTGAAGCTGGTACTCATGACGGACGAGTCCAAACTCGGTTTCCTCCTGAGCCAAATGGCTACTTGCATATCGGACACGCCAAAAGTATCTGTCTGAATTTTGGGATCGCCCAGCAATTCAACGGCAAATGCAATCTTCGTTTTGATGATACCAATCCCACAAAAGAAGAGACCGAGTACGTTGACTCGATCAAAGAAGATGTCAGCTGGCTCGGTTTTGAGTGGGGCGAAGAACTCTACACAAGTAACTATTTCGATCAACTGTATGCGTGGGCTGAGCAACTGATCGAGCAAGGTAAAGCGTATATTGATAGCTGCTCGCTCGAAGAAATTCGCTCACACCGTGGGACCGTTACACAAGCTGGAACATCGTGCGAACATCGCGAACGATCGGCTGAAGAAAACCTGGATCTTTTTCGACGCATGAAAGCTGGCGAGTTTCCCAACGGGTCACATGTACTGCGCGCGAAGAATGATCTTGCAGCCGGCAACATGAATATGCGAGATCCGATCATGTATCGTATTATGCATAGTACACATCATCGAACCGGCGATGCGTGGTGCATCTATCCCATTTACGATTGGGCGCACGGACAAAGCGATTCCAT
>JAESQE010000628.1 GCA_016765335.1 Planctomycetaceae bacterium | reverse complement strand
GTTGAGTGCAGATCCACTAGGCTTCGTCGATGGCTTGAATCTCTACTTGGCGTACTTTGTGCCAAACGGTATCGACCCAAGTGGATTATTGAAGGAGCCATTGATTCGTGACTGTTGCAATTCACCTTTTGACTGCGATGATGATCTCTCTGACAAGGAAAATTGTGAATTAGCAGAAGCAGGTGGTGCAACGGAAATACCTGGGAAGGGTAAGATTTATGGCTTTACTATCTGCTGTGGTGGAAAGAAGATTGCATGTGTGAGCAAAGAACAGTATGGCAATGCAAACCCTGGCATTATTAAATGCATCAAGAAGCATGAAGCAGATCATTTTGATGATGTGGATTGCCCTAAAACAGGTATGTGCCAACCCGATTGGAAAAAGGGAAAAGATCCTGAAAAAGAAGAATGCACAGCATTCTTGATTCAACTGAATTGCCTTCTAGATGAAATGAAAAACGAATGCGACAAAAAAACTGGCAAATTAAAGAAAGATTGTGAAAGTAACTACAAAGCACATCGAGCCATAATGATTAAAGGTTGTCAAGAAAATTGCAAAGGCGATGAGCGAGCAAAGTGTAAGTAGCGTTCCGTTCGTAAATGATCACTTGGAGGGATAATTTTCTCATGCCGAATATAAATAATTGGAGTACAGCAGTAGTTTTGTTTTTAGCGATTTCTTTTGCGTTCGAAGTTGCAGCCAAGGCTGGCGAAACTGTTAGGTCGCCATTAACTCAAGAGTACGTTCAATCCAGCTTCGTAGGAGTCATCGAGCGAAAACATACGCACCGGTCGCGTGAAACATGCGTCAAACGACGATTGAAGGGACGTCCTGATTCTTTCCCTTTTCATGACGTATTTCCTGACGCCACTTTTCAAGATGGACAATGGATTGTATTTGTAACCAATAAGAGCGGACATAATCAAATAACACGCATTGTTGAGTTTAGTCACAACAGCGGTTTAGTAAAATATATTTCGAAGTTTGATCGCCTCGCCACAACGAATAAGCAAGAGACGTTGAGCTTCTATTACAACCACCTCAGCAGTAAAAACGAGGACGTTTCATCTGACGCAGCAGAGTCATTCAACGAATTAGAATTTGAAGATCTTCGCCGTTGGGCAGTGAATCTTTCAGGCGAGCGAGCCAAGGAGTTGATTTTGAATGAATCAACTCCTGAGTATATATCAAGAGTTTGCGCGGGGATTTTTGCATGCTCTCAAATCGATCAATCAGTAAAAGTACGTATTCTAGATGAAAAGATTTCATTTGTATTGAGTAGTGAGGGTTCAGCTTTTTCAATACCATTTGATGCATATTTAGGGGCTTTGTTGATATGTGATAAAAAACGAGGTCTAGCCAGATTAAAAAAAGCATTAAAAAGGCGGACTGGCGATGGTGTTTTTTCAATAAAACACCAAGCCATCCGAGCAGCTTGTTTTTCGCTGGAGCATGATCTCATCAATGAAAGGGAATTCTTTGCTTGGGCTGAATCAAATTTTTCAAAATTTACTTGCGGGCTACCAAGAATTATTACTCTCGCACATCAGCGTGGACATCGTTTAAAAGTTGAGTCCGTGCTGACTGGGCTCAACGCCCTACTGGACAACGATGAATTAAAAGATGCTAGCTGCACTATTGCTGGATATATCACCGAAACTCAGGACAAGAAATGGGAAGAAACACTTATTACTCACCTCCAGAAATCTTCTCCAGATACAGAAAAGCTGATTCAATGTTATTTAAACCAGCGAAAAAAATATGGTTTTCGAGGCATGCCATTTGGTGATATTGACGGTGACATTTATATAACCCTGCCCTATGAAGTATGCTGGCTGGGGTCACGGATAAAACATTAAGAAAACCACAGCCAGTCTATGACAAGAGACAAGGATGGGTGGTTCTGGAACAGGTTAAGGCAGGCCACTAGACTACTCAGGATATTAATTAAGATATGTGGAGATAGAAAATCTCAGTTTGGAATCCACGAGAAATGAACAAGGACTATTTACTTGCCACTATCATAAGTATTAATTTTTTCTTTTTTGTTTTTCTTTCTGCATTGTCAGCAATTGACCTAATCAATCTGTTTAACCCAGATATAGATTATACTATT
This sequence comes from Planctomycetaceae bacterium, assembly GCA_016765335.1. Lineage (GTDB taxonomy): Bacteria > Planctomycetota > Planctomycetia > Planctomycetales > Planctomycetaceae > Rubinisphaera. Next base: position 1,115 of record JAESQE010000628.1, on the reverse strand, counting down.
TTTAAAATATCATTTTTCCTTGTCGCTGCAATTCTTCCAATAATAATATTCATCTTCGTAAATCGAAGCCGTTGAGGTAAGAATGTGACGCAGATCAGAATTCTGGAGTTCCCACGAAGAGTGGCTCCCTGCTGGTGATTTTTTACATTTCACTCACCCGCAATTCCCAGCGATTTCACGATTTGTGGGGTGATGACTGCTTTGCAGCCTTGGGGGTTGGGGTGGATGCCGTCGGGGACGTATTTGTTGAATAAGTCGGGATTGTCTTTGAGGATGGTTTCCCACTTGGGGTAGTGATCGATCAAAAGTAGCTTTCGGGCTTGGGCAACTTCGCGGTACATCTGGTAGTACTCTTTGATTTTCGGGCGGCGTGTTAAATGAACTCCAATGGGAGGATTCATCACCATCAACACGATTTCGCAATCAGGATTGGACTTCAAAATCCGATCGATCATGTTTTCAAGATTACTTTGCGCCAGATCCACAGAAGTTTTGTAATTCAAAAACGCATCGTTGATTGCAAACTCAATTAAGACGGTATCTGGTTTCTTCTGAATGACTCGTTTGTCTAAATTGTCGACTCCCCAGGTTGACCACATTCCGCCGCTGCCACTGTTGATGACATTCGCTTTGCCGGGATAAGCTCGCTCCAATTCTTGTCCCAACTGACGCACCCAAGCCCCGCCTGCTGTCAAACTTGTGCCATAGGTGACAACGGTTTGCTGCTTTCCAGAATGCAGATTTTCAACCAGCCGACTCTTTTCTGCGGCCTGTGAAATCGAAGCAGAAAGGAAGCAAAGTGCTAACAGCATGGCACCAAATTTCAATGAATTCATATCCGTTTTCCTAATACGCAAAAAGGTCTTATGACGAAGTATTTCTGCTAAGAAGTGATTGCCAATAAAATATCGGAAAGGTCTTCCTGTCTTACTTTTTCTGCAAACTCGGGAGCGACGAAGATACGAACCTTCTTCACATAATCGTCAAACTGACGATGAGCCAGGGCTTCAACGACCGGGGAAACCGAGGTCAGCGGACGGTACCGATCTTCTTTACTGAAGTACACGTCCACTCGAAATTCCACTTCTCGCCGCAGCGGCGGAGAATCGATCAGC
>JAESQE010000627.1 GCA_016765335.1 Planctomycetaceae bacterium | reverse complement strand
GGATGGCTCATTATCAGCAAGTGATTTCGGATGCCTTGGACGCTGTTTCTTCAGATTGCCCGGGATTGTCTGCATTCCAAGGATCAGGGGTTTAATATGGTCTGCCCCGAGCAGACGCTCGCCCAGAAGAAACTCGATCAGTGTTGTCATGGGAATGCCCCAGGGCAAGCACCGTCAACCGTTTCTAACTTGACATGCAATTCAAAGCCTACGCGACTTCGAGTCCCTCGCAGAGATGGCGAGCTTTTGATTACACCTGGTCTTAATCAGGTGACCAGTGGAGTTGCAGAGAATCAAAGAATCTTTGAGCAAGGTTCGATGTACTTTGGGGATCGTCCCTTGAAATATCGGCGAGCTTTGGCACGTCGCGAAATTTTAGAGTTAGCCAGAGAGTATACCGCATCACTTTGCCCGCAGGCACCGCCCTGCACCGAGTGTTCTATTGATGAACTGCTGGATTCCCGGACGATGTATGTCACTGGGCATCAGCCGGAATTGTTTCATCCTGGTGTTTGGGCCAAAGATGTTATTGTTGATGAACTGGCGAAACGAAACCAAGGAATTTCGTTGAATGTTGTCATCGATTCGGATGCTGTCAAATCGAGCAATGTGAGTATTCCTGTAAACAGAGAGGGGCAGTTTGTCAGTCAAAGAGTGCCTGTCGATCATTGGTCCATGGGCATGCCCTGGCAGGATCTGCAAGTTGCTGATGAAGGCTTGTTTGAATCGTTTGCTGATCGTATTGAGGATCAAATTCCGCAGATGCCGGGAACTACTGAAGTTAAGTCGTTCTGGCGAGATGTTGTTTCGGAAACTCAACACAGCGGATCGGTTACCAGGGGATTGGTTGCAGGACGAGTTCGATTAGAACGCAAGATGGGGATTAACAACTACGAAGTTCCCATCAGTTTGATTGCAGCAACATCTGGTTATCGAAACTTTCTTGCGGAACTGATATTAAACGTCAGTAAACTTCAGCAGGTTTATAACGAATCGCTGGCGTGTTATCGCAAACAGTATCATATCAAATCGGCTATGCAGCCAGTGCCAAACCTTACCGAAAAAGACGGTTGGTACGAGCTGCCGATTTGGATTTGGAGCACAGGTTCGAGTTCTCGTAAAAGCTTGTATGTGAAAATCGAATCGGATCGCCTGTCGTTGAGTGATCTTTCTCACTGGGAGCAGCAGTACCCTGTTGATGCTTCTTCGATGGATGTGGAATTTATTTCTGGTGTACTTCTTCAATTACAAAATCGCGGAATTCAATTGCGCACCAAAGCGATGATGACAACCGCTTTCTTGCGATTGTACTTGGCTGACTGGTTCGTGCATGGGATTGGTGGGGCTAAGTATGATGAGATTACGGATTTGATCATCAACAACTTCTGGGGGCTAACTGCTCCTGGGTTTCAGGTGGCAACGGGCACTTTGTGCTTGCCACTTGAAAATAAACCAGTCGCTCCTTTACAAAGTTCAAATCAGTTAAAACAACAGCTTCGTCATTCAGAAGAAAACCCGGAGACGCTACTTTCGGAATCGCAACTCGGTCAAGCGACACAGTTGTTGGAAGAGAAAACAGAACTCCTCCTGTTGCAAAAACAATCTCGAACCGAGGGTTTGACTCGAAATCAACGTCGGGTAAAACATGCGGAAAACCAGGCACGATACCAAAAACTGAAACAAGTGAGAAGTTCTTTGGCGAGCCTGGTTGACGATCAACTGGTTCAAATGCGGCAGGACGTGGAAGAGGCCAGCCGTATCGAACAGGAACTGTTCGTTGTAAATGGTCGTGAATATCCCATTTGTTGCTATCCACTAGAGACACTTCGCAACTTTGAAGCTAAAATCAGGACACATCAATAATGCTGTGGCTCGGGATTGAGTATTTCAGGTCTCCCGGTCACGTTAATCAATAAATTAAGGATGGGGTTTATGCGCCGTTTTTCAGTGATTACGTTTTTTGTTGTCTCAGGGTTTTGTGTTGGGTTATTCCAACTGGCATCAGCTGCTGAATCTAACATCGCTGCGAATAAACAGGATGAAGCAGAGATCCATGCAGATTTGACGTTTTTGGCATCGGATGAACGTGAAGGTCGCGACACTGGTTCGCCTCAGATTCTGGAATCTGCTTATTACATTCAGAAGCAATTTCAAAGTATTGGTCTGACTACTCCACAAGATATGCCAGATGGTCTGCAATCTTTCACAATTCCTGGTCCTTCGTCGCTGGGCGATAACAACTTGATGAAAGTCACCATTGGGCATGATACCTCCGAATGGAAAATCAAGGACGATTATAAAGTATGTTCATTCGGTGGGGCGGGAGACGTTTCCGGGGAAGTTGTCTTCTGCGGCTACGGGATCGTTGATAAAGAAAATAACTACGACGAGTTTGCAGGCATTGACCTCAAAGGAAAGATTGCATTAATCATTCGTCGAGTTCCCAGACAAGAAGTTTTGGGCAGTTTGTATATGAGCAAAGATGGCAAACTAGATACTCAGCGAGCAGCACTTCGTTCGAAACTGCAAAATGCACAAAAAAATGGTGCAATCGCGATGATTATGGTGAATGACCTTACTTCTACCAAAGAGGGAAAAGATGTCTTAATCCCCTACGGATACGGCGGGGATGCCAGAGGGAAAGAAATCCCGGTTTTTCAAATTACTCAAAAGCGAGCCAGTCAGTTGTTGCAAGCTGGTTTGAATAAATCACTTGAGCAAGTCGTTGCAGGTATTGATGCTGAGTTGAAACCGCAAAGTCAGCTTCTGAATAGAGTGAGCTTCGAGGGTAAAACAGATATTCAATCCGAATCGATTGAAGGCTTGAATGTGATCGGTATTTTAGAGCCGAAACAGGCCAGTGAAACAGGTGTTGCGATTGAAACCGTTGTCATCGGGGCGCATTACGATCATGTGGGCTGGGGAGGAAGAGGTTCGCTGGCTCCTGGTGTGAATGCGATTCATAACGGGGCAGACGATAATGCTTCAGGCACGACTGCGTTGTTGGAAGTGGCTCGTCGCATCGCTGCAAGCGACGAAAAGTTTACTCGTCGGTTCATCTTCATTGCGTTTTCAGCTGAAGAGAAAGGCCTACTCGGGTCTAAGTATTACGTCAAGCATCCGATTGTCCCCAACAAAGATTGTGTTGCAATGATCAATCTGGATATGGTGGGACGCATAGCAGATGAAAAACTGACGGTGTTTGGGGTCGGTTCTTCATCGATCTGGAACAAGATGCTTGATGTCAGTGAAAAAAACACTGGCCTGAAATTCTTCCGCGAAAACAAAGCTTTTGGCCCGAGTGATCATGCTTCGTTTTATGAAAAGAAAATCCCGGTTTTGCATCTGTTTTCTGGATTGCATGAAGACTACCATCGCCCTACGGATGATATCGAAGATGTCAACGTGCAGGGTATCCGTCGAACGGTCGATGTCCTTGAGCATCTTGCCTTAGAAGTGGCTCGGGCACCGAAGCGACCCGATTACATCGAAAATAAAAAATGGATTAACGTTGGGCGTCACGCAGGCGGACGTTCGCGAATCGGGCTCATTCCCGATCTGAATTTCTCTGCTGAAGGTTTTGCACTGTTAAACGTTGAAAAGAATAGCCCAGCAGGTCATGCAGGCTTAAAAGCTGGCGATGTGCTTGTTGAGGTGAATGAGACAGCCATCAAAACTCGCCAGGACTTTTGGTCGGTTGTTGATCCCTTGAAGCCGAAAACGCAGATCAGTGTGAAGTATCGCAGAGGAGAAGATGTCAGCCAGACAGAAGTCAAACTCGGGAATCCTCGATAATCGAAGAATTGCTCAACAGATTTTGATTCTTTGACGTATCACTGATATCGGAGCTTGGGAGTCATACCAAACTCAATTAATACTTGCGAGAAGCTCTCACTCGTGGCCTTGTACTGACAAGGACTTAGGGTATGTTCAACTCGCAAACAAATATGCGAATGCGTATCACATCTATCGAACGTTCCAGTTCGAATCCTCTCGTCCGATCACAGTTCCTTTCTCGCAACACTTTTCTGGGGAGTGAAAAATGATCTGGTTTGCTGATAATCCGTGGCCGACTGTTCTGTTTTGTGTCTGTTTGGGGAGTATTTTCTTTGGAATGGGTTTCCAGGGAAAATTGAAGCGGAACTGGGGAGTGAGTGTTCTTCTGTTTTGTGCAGCTGGCTTGGTTATTTATCTGGAATCGGTCATCATTACCCCTGCTGAAGAAGTCGAAATTGCTGTGCAGGAAACCGTGCAAGCTTGTATCGATGGCGATGTCGACCGTGTCGTGGACCACATTTCTGCCAACAATATTATCCTGCGGGGAGTCGTCCGGGCAGGCTTGTCATTGGCGGATATTGGCGAGGATATGCACGTGACTGATATGCAGGTTTCGATGCTTGCGGATGATTCCCGCGCCAAAAGTCATTTTCGTGTTAATGGATCAATTTCCATCAACAGCTTACAGCATCAAGGGCATGCAGCGACGCGTTGGAATCTTACCTGGCAGCAAGAAGGCGAAAAATGGAAAATCATCGATGTGGAACGTCTCAACCCGATAACTGGTGATACGATGGATATCCTCAGGCAATCGGAATCGTAAAGGTTCTCTTAAGGATGTAATTGGCGTGGCTGACTCGACATTATTCTGAAAACAGGTATTCTTCGAGGTAGAGAATGAGAATTTCTGCTTGGATTTCATGAGTAGAGTTTCTCATCTAATACCAAACTCAATTAATACTTGCGTGAAGCTCTCGCTCGTGGCCTTGTACTGACAAGGACTTAGGGTATGTTCAACGCGCAAACAAATATGCGAATGCGTATAAAAATCATCTCGGGGAATATCCCTGTTACATAATGTTGGCATGATGGAGACAGCTTGACCGTGGAGACTCATTTTCTTTCAGCTCGTGATCTTTCAGATCAATTGCGTTCCCAGACATTGCAAAGCAGCGATTTAACAAAAACCTACCTGAATCGAATTGAAGCGGTTGATCCTCAGTTGAAAGCATTTTTGTCTGTTGCCTCGCAAGATGCAGGATTGCGAGCAGCTGAGCGTGATGCTCAACTGCAAACTGGCAGCGATAATCAAAGCCCGTTATTGGGCATGCCGATCGCGATTAAAGATAACATTTGCACGACTAACCTGCCAACAACGTGTGCATCCGGGATGTTGGAAAAGTATACTTCTCCGTACTCAGCTACCGTGATCAATAAGCTGGATGCAGCTGGCGCGGTGGTGCTTGGGAAAGTGAATCTGGATGAATTTGCGATGGGGTCATCGACCGAAAATTCAGCTGTCGGTCCAACTGCCAACCCCTGGAATG
>JAESQE010000626.1 GCA_016765335.1 Planctomycetaceae bacterium | reverse complement strand
TTGCCGACAGAACCACCCATTCTACAAGTCTGTGCCTGCCGCACTAACTCATAAAAGAAGATAAATCGTCCAGGGAGCCATCAATGACAGATCTGCCAGGACAGGCTTGAGGTTTCTTGGAAGCTTTGAGTAATTGATACAGCTAAGCAACACGATGCTGGCGATCACTCCGGAAATCAACGCCTTGGTTGCCCAGTCGGTTTGGTATCCGAAAAGTAAGATCAATAATCCGCAGCACAATGCGATATTCAACAAAGGATAGTAAGTGCAAATTAAGGGGAAGGTTGTTGCGAGTGTTGCTTCTCCGGAATTTTGATCCGCCTGTTGTTCCCAGCAGGAAATACCCAGACAATTCAAAAACGCCAACAGCCACAACATTCCCACCAGCAAGAAAATTGCAGGTAGCATTTCTGAGAACGCAACACTTTGAACAATATGACACAGCGGAAAGAACATGGCTGCGGTCACAAAGATCCCGCTGACAACCAATTCGCGAGGAATGATGATTCTGGCAAGACGAGGTCGAAAAAAGCAAATTGCAAAATAAAACACCACCCCCACACCTAACCAAAAGGCAATGATCAAGCTGCTGGGTTCGACCGTCAATACTGCAATGATTAGCGTGATAACAAGAAGACCACTCCAAAGAAAACCAAGGGGTCGCCGATACCGGGCTGCAAATCGATGGCGGGGCAATTCTGCGTCCTGACTTGGTTGCTGAAACGAATCGAGTAATCGATCCCCGGCATATGCTAACCACGTGACCAGAAAAAGAAGCAGCAATTCGGACCATCGCAGCGAGACATCCAAATATCGAGCGACAAGATCTTGCCAACTGATTGCAACAAAGCAGGCATCTAAACTCAAACTATTCAGTAAGAGTAAAGCCCCGGAGGAACGTCTTTGAAGATTCAAATAGAATTTCATACCAAACTCAATTAAAACCTGCGTTGCGTTATCGTTCGTGGCCCTGCACTGACAAGGACTTAGGGAAGAGGCAACGCGCGAGCAAATACGCGAATGCGTATCATACTCTGTTCGTAGAATTCCAAAGTAAAAAGAGCCGCACGTAATGAAACGGACGGCTCTTTTTTATAGACAAGACTCCCTTTAAGCAAGGGACTATTTTTTCACATCCCACCACCAGTTGCCTTGAGCAAGCTGAGGTGCTTTTGCGTTTTTCGCAACTCCGGCCAATCGTGGAGCAGGTTGCATGTCGGTCAACCATTTCTTGGCATCAACCCGAACACCACCAGCGACTTGCACAACGATGTTTTTGCCGTTGAAGACTTTGTGGTTCACAACCGAATCGACGGTCAACGGTGCTTCGTACATTTGTGGTTGATACTGACCGTTGACTGCAAACGATCCCAAGTCCCAGTTGACGCTTTCAGCCAGCCGTTCTTTGTTGATTAAAGCAGCAACCATTGCCAGGTCAAACACGTTTTGCATGTCAGCAAACACAATGTCCTGCTGAGCAAGTCTCTGATAATTTTCAGTGAAGTTGCTGGCAAACTTTTGGTTGGTCGCTTCAGAGGTTCCGGTTTGAATCCGTTCGCCCTGATCGTTGATGAACTGATTTTCGGATTGACACAGAACTGAAGTGCCGCGGATTTCAAATGCCTTGGCGTCGTTGCTTTTGAGAACAGATTTGCATTTCAAAGACATCCACCATCGCAGTGCATCCAAAGATCCTGTATCTGCAATCTGAGAAGAACTCATCAGTTCAAAGTAGTCTGGGATTTCTGATCCGCCATCCAGTTTGCCGATGCCGACCAACTTCATGCGGAAATCTGCTTCGACGATTACACGTGCAACACGTGAAGTAGCAGGAACACCGTAGATGACAACGTCTTGTTGTCCCAGTTTTTTCTGAAGCTGTCTTGCCCAAGATCGAACAGACTTCGAAGAAATCGGTCCGCGAGCTTGAGACTTTTCAACATACTCTTTCAGATCTCGCATGCCTTGTTGGCGTGGGTTGATTGAGCATCCAAACATGCCTTCACCTTCTGGTGAGAATGTTCGCAGAACCGTTACCATATCATCCAGCTGAAGTACAGGAGACCCGTTATGAGAACTGACAGCCCAGCCACGCTCGGAATATTCCCAGCCAGCAGCAGGACCAGCGATCACAATCTCTCCCGTTTCCGGATACACGAACACGTGTTGAATCTGGTGAATTCCAGCGAGGTTTTTCATTGATTCGACAACGGGCAAGCCTTGAGCCAATCGCTGGGCAACAGCCTGTTCCAACCGAGTCAAAGAAACCATTCGCATGTGACTCACCTGAGACATATCAGCATTCAGGTTCGCTTTGCGAGATTTCAGTCCCAATTCTTTCAGGCGGTTCTTGTCTTCGGTTTTGGTTAAGCGTGCAAGCAATCCTGTAGGATCAACTCGAACACCTGTTTCGAACTCATCGATTGTTCCCCCGACTCCATCAATATCAAACCAAGGACCAGCGGTTTGGCTCTGAATCAATTCAATCAAAGAGTCGAAGTCTGCTCCGGTTCCTGCCTGTGACTGTTTAGTTGCACGCTTTGCAGAGAGTTGAACACGAGTTCGATTAACAGGCATCTGTCGAAGCGTTGCCTTGGATGCTTGCAATTCGCCACTTGCAATTTGCTGATTCGCAATTTGCTGAAGAATTTCGCTGCGATCAGAGTCCTGCTCGACAGATTTTGCCAACGTGATGGCCGACTGAAATTCACCTGCTTCCAGGTGGGCAGCAACCGTTTTTTTCACGGCGTTCACATCGACTGACTCAGCAAAGCTAAGGCCAGGCAGTAGTGAAACTGTGAGAATTGCAGCCATGAATTTAGTGGCTATTGAATGGAATTGTTTCTTCGCTGTGGTGCGGCTCATCATCCGAGACCTCGTACATGGGGAACATGAATGTCTGTGAGTTGTATTTTCATTATGCGATGCACCTCAAAATGGTACAATGCCCGCTGACAATAGACAACGCTCTAGTCTGACAGGATCGTCCAGATTCAGGGCAACGTCAAGCACTTTCCAAAAAAACCGCCTCAATCGAGCATTGAATGCATCTCGACTCGAAAGAACACGAATAGCCCGCAAAATGGGACTCACCTCGTACACAAAGCCATGATTGCGTCAATTACGCCGAGTTGACGGGTTAATTCCGTTGTCCCATTCCGCAAAAATCCCCAGTGAACTATGAACGCCACAACATTCTCAAACCGAGCACCATAAGTACTCCCAATAAAGATTGTCCTTATTTACCCTAATTCACTTGCATTTCTAATACCTACATGATTTCACATATACAAAATATACATGCGACCAAAAGAACTCTACACCACAAGGCAATATAAGCCCAAAGAGCTGCTTTGAAAAAAAGGCCAGTGGAAGTGACTACTTTTGCGGATGCTTGAGAGTGAGTAGCAACATCTGATTCGTTTACAGGGAACCTCTATGAATTGGTTCTCCCCCTTACGAAGGGGGAGT
>JAESQE010000010.1 GCA_016765335.1 Planctomycetaceae bacterium | reverse complement strand
GTTGCGAACTGCTCAACCTGTGCAGGAGAAACCACAGGGAAAACGTGAAGATCGTCAACAAGAATCTCTGTCAATCCGCGACCGATTGTCTGCTTGAGGTAAATTTTATCAATATACATACCCCGCGGATCGAGCACCTGTGGAATTAAGGATGCTCGCCACAAGACAAGGTGTTTGGTCAAATTCTTATCGGATGTGTCGCAGATGAGTTTTTGCCATGTGGTCGCTTTTTCAAGAATATCCCCATGCAGTAACTTTGTCAAAGGCTTGCGAGTTTCCGGATCTGTTTGACCAGGAAAGACAACTCGGGCAACCAGCTGAGTTCCCGGGCGGTTGGCAAAAACAACGATAGATATCGAAAGGTCTTCGAAGATACGTGTCGGTTCGATGTCTGATTCAATAACAACAAAGACATCATCCTTTCGAGCCTGGAACTGAAAACGCTCAGCTGCTTGCCCAGAAAATGCCAGGGACTGATTTCGCTCATGCGTTGTTAATTTGATATTCTTCGGATCGAAAGAGACCTTACAGGATACTTCCTGGCCATCGAAATTTTGAAGAAAATCTTGAGCCTGCGCCGCCGAGCCAGAATGCTCAAGACAAAGAAACAAGCAGCCCCAACAAAACAGTGCTGCCCAAGACAACTCTCTTCGCGCGCAAAGAGAACTCGCCTGGAGAGACTCGAACTGAAATTGAAAGGCTTTAACAATCTGAAGCATGATGGGCTTGAGATTTCCTGTCTGAAGCAAACGGTGTGTCAAAATGTGCAGAAACAGAGACAAAGGATCACTGCCTGGTTGAGTGAATTAAGCAAATCGCCCTCACAAACTATCTAATGGCAACCCTTGTCCCCTACTGGACATTAATCGCATCGTTCCTCATTGTCGATAAAATCAGCATATTTTCCAATCATTTACTTGCGATTAGTCGTTGCTTGCGGTGGAATTGAGGTGCAGGAAAATTTCTGCACCTCTGGCTGGCTATCTTACTCGGATTATTCCAATCAAGACAATATCAGATGTGTTCTCGTTGATTGCGATGAAGATCAGCGAAACGGTAACTGCCAGTAATAGATGCAAGAAATAGCAACTGGTGTTTTTCTGATAAAATATAATGTGCAGAAAGCAATTCGGAATGCCTGGAGCCAATTCAAGATTTATAGATGATTCAAGCGAATTGCCCCGCGAACTGGTCGAGTTGGGCAAACGGATTAAACAGTTGCCGCCCTCTGCTCAGAAAGAACTGAACGGTTCGTACGATCAAGTCATTGATTGCGTGCATCGCCGTCGCCGCATTTTGACACTCGTTCAAGATGCACTTTCTCAGTTACGTTTGGATATCAAATATCTCATATTTGATGTGGAAGCGACTCGTAGAGAACGAGATCAGCTTCGTGAGCAACTCGACGAATTTGAATAAACAGAGTAAACTTGCTCGAATTCTATTCGACCTCACCTACCTTCAATCAAATCATGGATGCCTACCGATGCGTAATTCACACTTCCGTTCCCGCTCGATTTTCTGTAGAGAAGCTATTAATGTTTCCCCAGCTTCTAATTCTCTCTCAGCTTCTTATTCTGTCTCAGTAAAACGGCGAGCAGTCGTCACCTTGCTGCTTTTGGCAACGAGTTTTTGCTTGCTTGACCTGTCTGGAAAAACAGCCTGGGCTCAAAGTTCGAGCGTTGCTCCGATGATCCGCCTGATTGACGCAGGGCGTCTGCCCGATTCTCGTTTGCCCACCGTGCTTGCGCTCATCTGCAAACGTGGGGACGAAGTTGATTTACAATATGTTTTCGAAAAGTCTCTTAATGAAAAGGGATTTTCTCCTGAAGTTCGCCTCGCTGCTTTGAAGTTACTTTCGCAAACAGCTCGTGACCGAAAACTGAAACCAGCTGGCGATCTTTCCTCGCTGAAGCAACTTCTGGATATTGGCGATAAAACCAAAGATGTTCCACTGCAAAAGCAAGTGATCAAATTGATTGGTCAGTGGAAAGTTACCAAGCTAGCCGATGAATTGGATGCTCGCTTAAAAGACTCTACTCAAAAAGCTTTAGCTGGTTCAATCATTGAATCCCTGGCTTCTCTGGGTGGCGACCAGGCAAAAAAAAGCATTCGTGCGCTGACATCATCGGATCATCCCAACGCCATCCGCGAGCAGGCGATTGCTTCACTGGCAGGTATCGACTTGAAATTGGCCGCAACATCCGCAGCGATCTATTTGAAGGATGCAACAAAAACGGACAACATTAACATGGTCATCCAACCGTTCCTGGTTCGCAAAAATGGATCCGAGTTACTTGGTAACGCGGTCAGTGAGCAGAAGATTTCTCCGGATATCGCCAAGCTTGCACTACGTGCGATGCTCACAGCTGGGCGTAACGATCCCCTGTTGTCCGACCCTTTATCCAAAGCCGCTGGCTTGGATACAAAAATGGAACCGTTAACCAAAGCCGAACTTCTAACGCTGACCCAAGAAGTAATTGAAAAAGGAAATACTGTTCGAGGCGAACAGATTTTTCGCAGAGAGGGTCTCAGCTGCTACAAGTGTCACGCGTTAGGAAAAGCCGGCGGGAAAATTGGTCCCGATTTAAGTCCCATCGGAGGAAGTTCTCCGATTGACTATTTGACCAACGCATTGCTACTGCCCAGCCAGGCAATCAAAGAAGCCTACAAAACCCGATTGATCGTTGATGCTGATGGCTTGCAACACATAGGCATTGTTGTTGACGAAGATGATGACCGAGTCATTTTGCGAGACGCCCAGGGAAAAGAAAAAACGATTGCTGTCGATGATATTGAATTCGAAAAAGAAGGCGATTCTTTGATGCCAACCGGTTTGACAAAGTTTCTCACACATGATGAACTGGTCGATCTGATCCGATTCCTTTCCGCATTAGGCAAAGAACCTGATTACACGATGTCTGCAACGCCAACTGTCTACCGCTGGCGCGTCTACCAAAACCCGCCCAGCAAAGTGACCGGTAAACTTTTCAGCGAAGAATCCGTCCGCAACTATCTGTTCGAATACGCTCCAGAAAGATGGAAACCTATCTACTCGCTGGCATCAGGTCAGTTGCCTGTTGATGAAGCAAAAAAACTTTCGAACAATCAGTTTGTATTTGTCTATGCAGAAGTCGATGCCAGCATCCCAGGCAATTTGAAGCTCGGGATTGATTCCACTGACGGAATCATTCTCTGGGTCAACGATAAACGCGTTGCCCCTGAAGCCTGGGAAAACATTTCCATGACAAAAGGCCGTCACAAACTACTGTTTCGGATCGACACTCAGGTTTATCAATCAAAGCGTTTACGGTTGACCGTCGAAAAAGGACCGTCCCCAGCTGCTGAATTCAGTATCGTTGTTGGCGAATG
>JAESQE010000625.1 GCA_016765335.1 Planctomycetaceae bacterium | reverse complement strand
GAGCATTAAACTGTTCGCGATGCCCATGATCGACATATAACTGTTGGCTCCACCGGCTGCGCAAAGGAAGCCGACCACTTTTTCCTGCAAGTTTCGCCCGGTTAATTCAATCAAATTCTTCATCGCAGAATTAATGCTGTAATTATAAATAGGACAGGCAAACAAGACGCCCTCGGCTTGCAGGATTTTCTTCGCCAGGATGGCAACATTCGGATCGGAGTAAGCACTTTCGCCATCGCAAAGCGGAAGCGGATAATCCTTGAGCTGAATCAGCTCGACTTCACGCCCCTGCGACTGGATTGCCAACTGAGCTGCCTCTGCCAAGATGCGACTGCGGCTTTGTTCTCGTTGACTACAAGCAATAATCAGGTACATAAAGGAACCTCTATTAATTCAAAAAGACATTGCGAGTGGAGGGTAGACATTTTCGCCTGCCTTGAATTAAGGCATGCTCAAACGAAACAGACAGGAATGTGTGTGCTCCCTTTGGATTAATAGAGGTTCCCATAAGCTGAAATTCTGATTCACTGGTTCCAAGAAATACGTACTTGATCGACACACCAAGAGAATAAGAGCCGCCGAGAAGATTTGAACTCCCGACCCACGCATTACGAATGCGTTGCTCTACCAACTGAGCTACGGCGGCAAACTGTTTCATACTAACGACTTACGCAAGGCTGGCGACGGCGAGTAAAAATGACACGTTGCCCCGACGACAACCAATACAACAGTTTATTGCGATTTGCCTGAATTTCAAGGCTGCAAGCCAGCCAGAAGGTTTCAGATTCGCATTCGGACACATCTTTGTTTCAAGGGAACCTCCGTTAATTGACTCCCAGAGGTTCTCGAATACAGTTTGGTTATAAAAAACCGTTCAAAACCCCCCTCTAACTCCCCCTTCCCAAGGGGGAGAACCAATTAATAAAGGTTCTCTCAAGCGACAGACCAGCGAAACCGAATCCGCAGACTTCCCTACGGTATCTGTTGCAGGTAGAATCGCTGTTTCATCCAAAATTGTCTATTCACAGCAGCTTCAATCAATAAAGAGTAACATGTCAACGACCACTGAAAAAACTGACTGGGACGAACTTGCAGATCGTGTTCTTACAGGCGAAACACCTGACGAGAAAACTCTGCACAGTATTTTGGATTGTCCAGACGAAGAAATTTTGTCGCTTCTGCATGCATCCTATCGGATTCGGAATCATCACTTTGGCAATCAGGTGCAGTTATATTACCTGAAAAATGCAAAAAGTGGACTTTGTCCGGAAGATTGTGGGTATTGCTCTCAATCGAAGATTTCAGAAGCTCCTATCGAAAAGTATGTTTGGCTCAACGAAGAGAAAATTTTCGCTGGAGCCAAGCAAGCCGCAGAAAATCAGGCCAAAACATACTGTATTGTCGCCAGCGGTCGTGGTCCCACAAACCGGGAAGTTGAACACGTTGCAGGAGTTGTCAAACGAATTAAAAGCGAATTAGGTCTGCACATCTGTTGCTGCCTGGGTCTGCTCAAGCCGGATCAAGCGAAAATTCTGGCTGACGCTGGTGTCGACCGTATTAATCATAATTTGAATACCTCTCGCGAGTATTACGAAACCATCTGCACGACACACACCTACCAGGATCGTCTCGACACATTACAAGTCGCCGCTGATGCTGGTATGGAATTGTGTTCGGGGGTAATTGTTGGCATGGGAGAAACCGATGCCGACCTGGTGGGTGTTGCCTGCGAATTGAAGTCGCTGAACGTCAAATCGATTCCAATCAATTTCCTGACATCCATTGAAGGAACACCCCTGGAAGATGTCTCGCAGCTGACACCGCAGCGATGTCTTAAAGCTTTGTGTCTGTTCCGCTTCATGCATCCTGCAACAGAAATTCGTATTGCAGGCGGTCGTGAAGTTCACTTGCGTTCGTTGCAAGCGTTGGGGCTGTATCCTGCGAATTCAATTTTCATCAGCGATTACCTGACAACCGTTGGACAGGAAACACACGAAGATTTTAAAATGATTGAGGATCTTGGTTTTGAAATTGTCCTTCAGGGGGCAGAATCTGGAGACAGTTCTGATTCCCCCAATGCAGCATTAAGCTGCTGATCGATTTCCTCCTTTAAGTAAGATAAGAACGGTAATAGGAAATGGCGTCTTCTCAGATAAAAACGGAACCGAAACTGCGTCGAGAGTTGACTGCGATTTACCGCCTGTCGGCTTACTTCGGCTGGATGGACTCTATTTTTAATCATATTTCTGTTCGAATTCCCTGTGAAGCAGGTGAAGAACAGTCTTATTTGGTGAACCCCGAGGGTTATCTTTCGGGAGAGATGTCACCAGACCTATTATTGAAAGTGAATACTTCCGGGAAAGTTCTCGATCAGCCGGGCGTCACATTTATCCCTGCTGGCTTCACCATTCACAGTGCGATCCATGTCAGCCGAGAAGACGCAACTTGTATTGTTCATAACCATGCAATGGCCGGAATGGTCGTTTCTGCAATGAAAGAGGGCTTGCTTCCGCTGACTCAAATTTCGATGGAATTCTATAATCGAATAGCCTACCACGATTTTGGTGGGATCGAATTGGAGCTAAGCAATCAGGATCGCATCACGCAAGATTTAGGAAATCACAAAGCGATGATCATGCGGAACCACGGTTTGCTGACCGTGGGAGAAACCGTCGCCGAGGCTTTCTATTATATGTACTACTTGCACGAATCGTGCGAAATTCAAATGCGAACTTTGAGTGCAACAAAAAATCCGCTGATTCCCTCGCCAGAAATTTGCGAGCACACTGCTTCCCAATACGATCAGTACCACCAGGGCGACGTACAAGACTTATGGGCCGCGATGCTGAGAATGCTGGATCGTGAATTCCCCAACTGGGACCAACCCAAAACAAGTTGTTAATGATTTGATGTCCATTCCTTTCAATTATACTGCCGGGCCAGGATCTTTTCTGTGACAAACGATAACGAATCTGCATTGAAAAACTGGGCTTCTCTGGGAGCCATCAGTAAGCACAAAGGCAAGGACTTTACATTAGACCTTTCGCAAATTGAATGGTTAACCCTCACCAGCGAACTGCCCGCATTGCCCACCCAAATCAACCATCTGCTGCTGGGAAATTGCCCGGACGCCACAAAGTTGCTTTCTCAAATAGAAAACAACAACACGCTGAAATCACTTTCTCTTCAGCACGCAGAACTGTCTGCCAAGCTGCTCGAACAAATCGATCAATTCGTTTCGCTGGAAATGCTTGATGTTTCCAATACCAACTTGGACGATGACGGTTTAGGTTCGCTGTCTCATCTTGAGCAACTGCGATCTTTGTCGATTGCTGGAACCAACATCACAGACAGCGGTTTGCTGTATTTGAAATCTTTAAGATTTCTAAAAACACTCAACCTGAACCGGCTTCATATCACAGAAGCTGGCCTGCATCATCTCGAAGGATTGGTTTCGCTTAAAGATATCCGACTACGCGGTTGCCCGATCACAGGGGCAGCGTTGAAATGGCTGCAACGAATCGTTCTGCTGGAATGCCTGGACCTTCGC
This sequence comes from Planctomycetaceae bacterium, assembly GCA_016765335.1. GTDB lineage: Bacteria > Planctomycetota > Planctomycetia > Planctomycetales > Planctomycetaceae > Rubinisphaera. Next base: position 1,630 of record JAESQE010000625.1, on the reverse strand, counting down.
AATACGCACTTCACACACAATGGTTTAATTTCTTTGACCTATTTTCGCAGGCTGCGTTCCTTGAAGCTGGGCGGAAATCGTATTGAAGACGCCGGGCTATTTCATCTGCTTCAATTCGTTTGTCTGGAATCACTTGATCTCGGAGGAACGCCGATCACCGACCAGGCAATGACCACTCTGGCACAATTGCAACGACTCAAAAGACTCTATATTCCTGGGACAGCTGTCACAGATGAAGGGGTTCGTCAGCTCGGCTCGGTCAAATCTTTGGTTGCGTTAGATGTCAGAAAAACGGCTGTCACACATCAAGGCATCGAACTGCTTCAACAGACATTGCCAGGCCTGAAGGTTAAATCCAACCCTGCTCAACAACCTGCAAGCAATGTCATTCGCAGTATCGACATTGTGAAAATGCACCACGTGCGAGTCAAACAAAACGCAACAGGCGAGGTCATTGCCTGCAAAGCCGGTGATGACAGTGCCCCTGCAATGCACTGGTTCGATTCCCTGACATCATTCAATACGTTGAAAAATCTGGAACTCGAAGACCTGCACCTCGATGCAGAACAGTTTCGTGAAATCTGTCACCTCAAGCGACTGCAAGCCCTGGCGTTAAAACAATGTGCATTGCCCGAACAGGAACTTAGCGTCCTGGCTCAATTGCCTCAACTTGTCTGGTTGGATATCAGAGACGTTTCGCTGACTGACTTGAGCCTTCAAAGCATTTCCCAAATTCCATCGCTGGCTAATCTTTGTCTCACTCGAACTTCAGTCACAGATTCAGGAATCGCTTTTCTAGTCCAGGCTCCGCTGCTCAAAGATCTCATCTTAAAACAATGCACCGGCGTCACAGACGACTCCATCGAACATTTCGTTCAATGCGATCAACTCACGCATATTGATCTACGAAGGACTTCGATCACCGATGCCGGATTCAGTCGATTGACACAAGAAATCCCCAACTGCAAAATCCGATTTTAACTGCACCCACGCTAATTAATATCGAATGGCAACTACGAAAGAACGATACAATGCAACTAGGCTTTGTCTCTGCAATTCTCCCCGAATACAACTTCGAACAAGTCATCCGAACCGCAGACCGAATCGGGTACGATTGCGTCGAAATTATGTGCTGGCCTTTAGGTAAAGCTCAGCGACGATACGCAGGCATCACGCATATCGATGTTGCTCAACTAGAGACACCTCAAGTCGAACAAATCCAGTCACTGCTCGATGAAACCGGAATCACAATCAGCGGATTAGGGTATTACCCGAACCCGTTATCCCCCGATCAAACCGAAGCGTCCCAAGTTTGCGAGCAGATCAAAAACATAATTGTTGCCTGCGACAAGCTCGGTATCCGTCAAATGAATACGTTCATCGGACGAGACTGGACCAAATCTATTGATGAAAACTGGTCGTGTTTTTTGGAAACCTGGAAGCCGATTGTCGAGCTGGCAGAAAAACATCAAGTCCGTATCGGCATCGAAAACTGCCCGATGTTTTTCTCTGATGACGAATGGCCCGGCGGGAAAAACCTGGCAATCAGCCCTGCGATTTGGCAACGTATGTTTTCGGATCTTGATAGCCAGAACATCGGGCTGAATTACGATCCCTCTCATATGTTCTG
>JAESQE010000624.1 GCA_016765335.1 Planctomycetaceae bacterium | reverse complement strand
GAGCCAGGCCAGTGATGGCCTGGGTTACTTTGATTGATTATTTAGCCGTCCATTGGCGTTGTGAGTTACCAGGGGGTTAACACCCTCGGCTCGCCTTTTTTGCCAATCTCAATCAAATACGTATTACAACTTTCCTAGCATTTCTAGAGCTTTGTCTTCGAATATTTTTTGCCATTCGGGGGCCAGCAGGCAGTCGCAATCTTCTTGTGCTCCTCCGGGGTTGAGTAACTGCTTGGCTGTTGGTGCGTAGTAGATGTAGCCGTTTGTGTAACCGGAAACGAATGTCTTTTCGTGCTTGGATGCTTTTTTGATATTCAGGCCAATTTGAACGGTCAGTTCTCCGGGGAATGTCAGCAACACGAAATCGCCAATTCTCAGGCCAACCAGTTCGACATCAACATTTCGTTTGCCGCTGGCTGCCATTTCCGCTTGATGCTTGCGAAGTAATCTCAGATTGGTGTTAACGCGAGTCAGCTGCTCCATCGTGTAGATGTTTTTTAAGTACTGGTTGATGTTGTTTCGATTCTTGATGTCAAGCTTTTTTAAGTTCACTTTGCCGATCATTTTTTCGTGTAGGTATTCGAAGGAGTGAGTCGTCGGGTATGTCTCCGACAATTTATATTTCACCGCCAGTGGTAGAAATGATTTCAGGTTCAGTGTTGTGCCTCGTAATGAATTCATCAAACGGGTTTGCTCATCTTCCATTGATGCAATTCGCTGCGAATAATTTGCTCCGGGGAGTTCAATGACTTCGTTGATAACAGCCAGTCGGTTGTCAGCTTTGCATTCCAGTTTTCGTACTGCTTTTAATGTACTCAACGCGAGCAAGTTTCCCAAGGGTTCTGCATCGCGAGGGTAATCGACATCTTTATAATGCACTGGATTGATGTCGCCGCCGCAGCCTTGAATGAACAGGGCAACGGTTTCTTCCCCCAGGTTATCTTCGATCACGCTTGATGAAAAACCGGTGATATCAGCGGTGTTGCCTCCACTGGGAACTCCCTGGATTGGATGACACGCGAATTGATAAACGACCGCCAGAACGCGACCATCAGCTCGGTTTAATCGTAAGATGCCAATTTCAGGATCGACTGGGCCGACTTCTTTTACCTGGGCATCGGGGGGGAGTGAATAGGCATGTCTTACGTCAATTTCAGTGCCATCGGCCATCAACAGTCTGCGGTTTTCCATGATGCGATCTTCGTGTCCGCTTCCGACACCAATGGTCACAGGAACCATGTTGCTGGCCGCTTGTTTAATGGCTTGAACGGTGAGCTGTTCGATTTCATTACAAACAACCGAATGGCAATGGCTGGCGTTGAACAGCATGTGTTCCGGTTTGATCTTTAGATCTTTTTGGATTTGCGAGCGGACATTGCCCAGGTAATCGTTGCTGATTTTTCCAATCTCTCCAATCGCGACCGCATCAACACTTACGATGACAGCTGTTGTCTCGCCGTTTTTGATGACCAACGCACGGACATAGCTTCGGTCGTTGATCAAGCCGTGCGGGTGGGTGACATCAACTTTGGCAACCCCGGCACTCAGGCCAGCTGCGTAGAGATCGTTTGCTGTTGTTAAACTTGTTACAGCAATAATTGTAAAGAAAATGATCTTGATCAGATTGTTCATGTTTGTCCTCATCCGTTTATGGTTTTGGTCGTGTGTTGTGGTTGATCGCATTTGCAATTGTGAACAAAAACTGTTGAAATGTATTCTATTGGGCACCTGTTGATTGCCTGTAGACTATCAGGATGCAATGCGATCTGTAAACATGCTCTAACGGTGTTTACAGTTTAGTTCCCAATGTGTCGTCCGTTTTTTAATTCAATCCCACGGAATCCTGCCATGAATTTACCTGCCTCAAATCGCAACCAATCCCCTTGGCTGCTTTTAATGAGTTTACTTGTCTTGATAACCTGTTTTGCGACCGAAACGCGACTTGTCGCTGAAGAACCAGCAAGTCAAGAGCTTGAAAAGACATCGAAACTTCGTTGGTATAAAGGGAATATGCATACGCATTCTCATTGGAGTGATGGGGATGATTATCTTGAGATGATTGCGTTGTGGTACGAAAAGCACGATTACCAGTTTTTGGTTTTTACCGATCACAACGTGCTGGCTGATTCGGAGCGATGGGTAGAAGTCGAAAAGAGCAAAGGGGGGCAAGTTGCTTACGATAAACTCATCAATCAATACCCCGATTGGGTTGAGACTCGAACCGAAAACGAAAAACTGCAAGTTCGCCTGCGTACATATGCAGAAGTTGCAGAGCGTTTTAATCGACCTGAAGAGTATCTGTTGATTCAAGGGGAAGAAATCAGCGATGGATTCAATAAGGCTCCTATTCATATGAATGTCAGCAACTTGAAAGAGTTGATTATTCCTCGACATGGGGCATCTGTGGCTGAGACGATTCAAAACAATGTGAATGCTGTGATGATCCAGCGGCAGAAAACTGGACAGCCGATGATGATTCATCTGAATCATCCGAACTTTCAATACGCGATCACCGCAGAGGATTTGATGCGTGTTGTGGGAGATCGTTTTTTCGAGGTTTATAATGGGCATCCCGGCGTGCGTAACAGCGGAGACGCGCAGCACGCTTCGACGGAACGGATTTGGGATATCATTCTCACTAAGCGAATTGCAGAGTTCGAACTGCCGATGATGTTTGGGATCGCCACTGATGATGGGCATAACTATCATCACATTCCAAGTCGCCACAGCGAGCCGGGCAGAGGCTGGGTGACGGTTTTAGCAAACAAGTTGCAACCGGGCAATCTGATTGAAGCGATGGAAAGAGGAGACTTTTATGCATCGAGCGGGGTCTCGCTAAAGAAAGTACAATCCGATGCAAAGCAATTGCACATCGAAATTGATGCAGTTACTGGAGAAACTTATACGATTGAGTTTATCGGAACTCGAATTGGTTATGACAATACGAGTCATCCGGTGGTTGATGAAAATGGGAAAGAAATTCGAACCACGCGAGTTTACAGCAAAGATATCGGCGAGGTTCTTCAAACTGTGAAAGGGAACAACGCAACATACAAATTCCAAGGGGACGAAATTTATGTTCGTGCTCGTATTACTTCCAGCGAAAAACATCCGAATCCTTCTGAAGTGAAAGATTTCAAAATGGCCTGGGTGCAACCTGTGCTTTTGAAATCAGGAAAGCAGCTGGAAGTTGCAGCTAAAAATCCTGTGACCTGCGAGGGAACTTACCCTGCTCATTTACAAGGATTTGATGTTGATAAAAATGCCATCTATTGGAGCTTTACAACTCAGCTCGTCAAAACTGATCGAGCTGGCAAGCTGATTAAGAAAATCTCGGTTGTAAACCATCATGGTGATGTCTGCGTGCATAACAATAAAATTTATGTTGCAGTCAACTTAGGGAAATTTAATGATCCCAAAGGAAACGCAGATTCCTGGGTTTATGTTTACAACACCAGCGTTCTTTCTTTTGTCTCCAAGCATGAAGTTCAGCAGGTTTTTCACGGGGCAGGGGGGATGGGGTATCATGATGGTCGCTTTTACGTGATCGGTGGTCTTCCTGGTGACGTGCAAGTGAATTATGTCTATGAATATGATGAGAAGTTTAACTTTATTAAAAAGCATCTCATCAAAAGTGGGCAGACATTATTGGGGATTCAATCAGCGACCTTTGCTCACGGGAAATGGTGGTTCGGCTGTTACGGAAACCCGCCAGCACTACTTGTTACGGACACACAATTTAACCTGCTTGGTCGGCACAAATTTGATTGCTCACTTGGCGTTGCAGCTGCTGGCAATGGTCGTCTGTTTATTGCGGATCATCATTATGATAGAAAAAAAGGGCATCTGGGGATCATGCATCTTGTTCAGCCAGACGGTAAAACGGGCTTAAAACCAGTGAAATAGCTAGAATCGGTTGGTGAGGTGGGCGTTTCAGGCTTGAATTATCTTGCATATTCGGCCAGATGTCTTATGATAAAGGTCTGTTTATGTCTCTCCTAAATAGGTTGCATCTCCATTGATTACCGGAAGATACAGCTCCTGCCTGGGAAAATAATGATGTTCAATTCGGGTTTGCCAGCTAATTCATTTGCGATTGAAAAGAGCTGCTTTGTTGTGCGATGTTGTTTGATGACGGTCTTGGTTGTTTTGGGATTCGGTGCAACAACCGTCCGTGCAGCTGAGGAAGATGTTGATTTCATCACTCATGTTGAACCGATTCTGCGACAACATTGCTATCGTTGTCATGGCGAAGTTCAAAGCAAGGGTGGCTTGCAGTTGTCGCGTCGATCAGCTGCGTTAGGAGTTGCTGATTCTGAAGAACAGATTGTTGTTCCAGGAAAACCTGAGCAGAGTTTGCTACTTCATCGCATTTCAGATCCCGATGCTGGCGACTTGATGCCAACTGATGGCGAGCCGCTTTCAAAATCAGAAATTGAAACCTTAACACTTTGGATTAAGCAAGGGGCAAAGTGGCCTGATTCAGCTGCTGTTGCCAAGCACTGGTCTTATCAACCGATTAAGCGTCCGCAGTTTCCCGAAACGAAAAATCGGACATGGGCTCGCAATCCGATAGATCATTTTGTTCTAAGCAAACTTGAACAACAGGGGTTGAGTCCTTCACGAGAAATCGAAAAATCTCGCTGGATTCGACGGGTCTCACTGTCATTGACGGGATTACCACCTCAGCTGAAAGATGTTGATGACTTCCTGGCAGATAACAGTCCCGAGGCTTATGAAAAAGTGGTCGATCGCTTACTTGCTTCACAGCGGTTTGGTGAAAAATGGGCATCTGGCTGGCTTGATTTGGCTCGTTATGCCGATTCTAACGGCTTTCAGGCGGATCAGCTGCGAGATAGTTGGGCGTACCGTGACTGGGTGATTAATGCGTTGAATCAAGGGATGCCTTTCGATCAATTTGTGATCGAACAGCTCGCAGGAGACTTGCTTCCGAATGCTACTTTCGAACAAAAAGTGGCGACTGGATTTCATCGGACCGTAACCTGTAACGTAGAAGCCGGTGTGCATCCAGAGGAAAATCGTGTTAATCAGGTGTTCGACCGCGTGAATACAACTGGGATTGTCTTTATGGGGACGTCACTGGAATGTGCTCAGTGCCACGATCATAAATATGATCCGTTCGACCAGGAAGATTACTATCAACTGTTTTCCTACTTCAACAATACGCCGTTAGAAGTAAAAAATACCGCAGGGGTTACTTGGGATTTTTATGGCCCCAAAATGGACCTGCCTCTTTCGGTAGAGAATAAAAAACAAACAAATACTCTAACCAAACAGCTCGCTGAGCTCCAAAAGTCACAAACAGACATTGTCAATCAAAACAAGAAGCTCTACACAAAATGGCTGGAGCAAATTGCAGTCGTAGATCCTGAGCACCAATGGCAAGTCCTTGAAGTGGAGAATTTTTCTTCAACCGGCAAAGAAACTCACGAGATTTTAGATGATGGTTCTGTGCTTGTCACCGGACCAGTACCAGGCACAACGGTTTATGAAATTTTGGCTCGCACAAAATTAGCAGATGTCACAGCGATAAAAATTGAAGCATTGACTCACGAAAGTATTCTTGGAAGCGGGCCGGGCAGGGGAGATAAAGCTCGTCCCAATTTTATCCTGAGTGAATTCAACGTCCAGTCTCTTCTCGGGGCCAAGCAGGAAAAAGTTGAGATCGCATTTGCAACCGCGGATTACTCTCAAGCAAACTGGGCCATTGCGGGTGCTTTGGATGGAGATCGTAAAACGGGTTGGGCGATTGGTCAACAGTTTTCTAAACCTCACTGGGCCATTTTTACGCTTGCTCATGAATTGAAAATGTCTGATGAAACTCAATTGAAATTTACGTTGGATCAAAACTATGGCAGCGGACGCACTATCGGACGTATTAAAATGTCTGTTTATTCTGGTGACCCCAGTCATTTAAATGTTACAGACGATATTCGTGTGCTTGCACAGAAAAAGAAACGAACAGCCAAGGAAGATAAAACGCTGCTGACTGCTTTCGAAGAACAAACTCCAGAACTGGCTAAGCTGAATTCGCAAATCAAAAAAGTGCAGGCAGACCTGAAGAAGATGCAGCCTCCTTCGACGCTGGTCATGATTGAAATGGACGAGCCTCGCAAAACACATATCCTTAGCCGTGGTAATTATCTCTCACCAAGAGATGAAGTCACTCCGAATGTACCAAAATTATTAGGAACCGGAGGCGAGGAGTTTCCTCCCAATCGATTGGGGTTTGCACAATGGCTTGTCTCTGATCACAATCCGTTACTGCCTCGGGTGACAGTCAATCGATGGTGGGCCGAGCTGTTTGGACAGGGGATCATCACAACACCGGAAGACTTGGGATCTCAAGGCGACTTGCCAACTCATCCGGAGTTACTCGATTGGCTGGCCAGTGAATTGAAATCAAATGGTTGGTCCATGAAGGATTTGCTGAAGACGATTGTGCTTTCGCAAACGTATCGGCAGTCTTCGCAGTTTACGACCCAGAATATGCAAAAAGATCCTGAGAACAAATGGTGTTCGCGAGGGCCTCGTTTTCGACTTTCAGCTGAGTTAATCCGTGACAACGCCTTGGCAATTAGCGGATTACTTTCTGAGAAAATGGCTGGTCCGCCAGTGATGCCCTATCAGCCAGATGGCATTTGGCGTTCGATTGGTCGGAATCAACCCAAGTGGGTCACGGCTGACAGCGAAGACCGATTCCGTCGAGGTGTTTATATTATCTGGAAACGAGATGCTCCGTATCCTTCGCTTGTCAGTTTTGATGCTCCTGATCGAACCGCCTGTGTTGTGAGTCGATCCAAAACGAACACGCCACTTCAGGCTTTGACGTTATTGAATGATCCGGCTTATTCTGAAATGGCCCTCGCGTTAACGATGCGGATGCTGAATGAACCAGAAGAAAAATCAGACCGTCAGCGTATTATTCATGGATTTCGACTTTGTGTTTCCCGAGAGCCTGTCACCGAAGAAATTGACATCCTGCTTGCTCTTTTGCATCAGGAGCAAATCGTAATTAAAAAGAATCCCGAACTGGTAAAACAACGGGCAGGACTTCGACTTGCCGGGTTCCCGAAAAAAACGAACAACCTGGAAAAACTTGCTGTCTGGTTTGCGATTTCAAATGCGTTACTGAATTTGGACGAAACGATCACGCAGTAGTTCTGATTCAATGATTTTACAAAAACACGGTAGCAATAATTTCGACTTTGGACATTTATTATGCATCACGCTAATTATTTTGCTTCCCCAGAATTGACTCGCAGATATTTCCTGCAGAACTCTGGAGCGGGTCTTGGAGCTTGTGCGCTTTCGTCGTTATTACAGCAGGATGGTCTGGCCAGCGAAAAGAAAAATCCACAGGCAGCAAAAAAGTCACATTTTCCTGCTCGTGCAAAATCGGTCATTTATATTCATCTGGTCGGTGCTCCTTCGCATCTCGATTTATTCGATTATAAACCAGAACTACAAAAACGAAATGGCGAACTTTGTCCGGATGAATTCTTTGTCGGCAAACAGCTAGCCTTTATCCGTGAGCAGCCCACGTTACTGGGAACACCCAATGACTCCCGATATACCTACAAAGGTTGTGGCGAGTCAGGCTTGGAGATTTCCAATTTAATGCCTCATCTGCAAACTGTTGCCGATGAAATGGCAATATTCAAAACCGTCACGACCGAACAATTTAATCATGCGCCGGCCCAGTTGCATCTTCTCACGGGATTTGGTCGATTCGGGCGACCAAGTATCGGTTCCTGGGTCAGTTATGGCTTGGGATCTGAAAACCAGAACCTGCCTGGATTCGTTGTCTTACTGACAGGCAATATGTTGGGAGCAGGTAGCAGCGGATGGGGAAGCGGATTTATTCCCTCGGTTCACCAAGGTGTCGAGTTTCGCTCTCAAGGTGACCCGGTCTTGTTTTTGTCGAATCCTAAAGGGGTTCCCGTTGAATCTCGGAAACGAATTATCGATTCTGTTAATCAACTTAATTCCGTTCAACTGGCTGATGTTTCCGATCCGGAAATCGATACCCGTATTAAGCAGTACGAAATGGCTTATCGGATGCAAACTTCTGTGCCTGAGTTGATGAGTATTCAGGGGGAATCGAAACGAACACACGAAATGTACGGGACTGCTCCTGGCAAAACGAGCTTTGCCAACAACTGCTTGCTTGCTCGCAGATTGGTCGAGCGAGGCGTGCGATTTGTGCAGTTGTTTGATTCTGGCTGGGATATGCACGGGAATATTTTCAAGTCGCTGCCGAAAAAATGTGGTGAAGTTGATCGTCCGATCGCAGCGTTGATCAAAGATTTAAAACAACGAGGAATGCTCGATGATACCTTGGTTGTGTGGTCTTCAGAATTTGGTCGTACCCCGATGGCTCAGGGGAAAAATGGTGCAGGGGAAATTTCGACTTCTGGTCGAGATCATCATAAAGAGGGTTACGCTTTGTGGATGGCAGGGGGCGGCATCAAAGGGGGGTATGTTCACGGAAAAACTGATGAGCTTGGATACGCTCCGGTTGAAAACCCGGTCGATGTTCACGATTTCAATGCAACAATCCTGCATCAACTGGGCATGAATCATGAACGTCTTACCTTCAAATATCAGGGCAGACAATACCGACTGACTGATATCTTTGGGCATCCAATCAAAGATGCCATTGCTTGAAAGACTTGTGCGTTTATAACGCCTGTTTCCCTCGCCAGAACCAGTAGCTGGCTAAGAGGGTTCCGGTCAACATGCAGCCGAAGGTGTAAACCGCGGGCGGGATTGCTGTTGTGGAATCATCAAAAAACTGCAATGCCAAAATCGTGCCCACTCCTGCGTTTTGCATACCAATTTCCAGTGTCAATGCTTTGCGTCTCATTGCATCCAGGTTGATCATTCCTCCCGAATACCAGCCTGCCAGATAGCCTAATGCATTCAAGGAAATCAGGGCTGCCAACAGCAACGCAGTCACGCCCTCCAGTCGGGTGGCATTGAGTCCGATTGCTACCGCGATGATCCACAGAATGGCAAGATTTGCCAGAATTGCAGCCAGGACAAGCAGAGCAGGGCGATTTCTGGCAAAAGCCATCTTCACAAAGAATCCGACAATAACCGGAGCTGCGACATTCTGGAGTAGGTTCAAAAAGACCGCACTGGGATCTGGTCCACGGGAAACACCAAGAAACAGCATTAAGCCCAATGGGACAAAAATGGGGGAAAGGAGAGTCGCCAGAGTTGTCAGGCAAATCGAATAACTGACATTCCCACGAGCAGTTAACGTCAACACATTGGACGCCATGGCTCCGGGGACGGTTCCGACCAGAATGACGCCTGCGTAAATTGCCCCTTCGAAGCCGAACAAATTAGCAATCAGAAACGCAAGCAAAGGCATTGTCAGATACTGTGTGCAAGTCCCGAATAAGACAGCTTGCCAACTTTTCAATACCTGAACAAGTTCTTCCTTGGGAAGCAGAAATCCGATGCAGAACATCGCCAGCATAATACTGGGTGTCATCGTCCAGGATTTCCAGAAGCTGAAATATTCAGCAGCTTGCGGATCGTTTTGGCCCCAGTACAAGGCCAACCCGGCACTGCTGCACAGCCAAAGAATCAGATAACGTTCTAGTGTATCTCGAACAAGTTGCATGTGATCACGTCGCGGGATTGCTATAATGAGGTTTCGATAGTTATTTCCAGCATCTTTCGTTTACGGCATCGCAATATTAATGAGTTCCCCAGAAATACACCATTCAGCAGATTCAAATGCATCATCAGGCTCTGATTCCCAGGCCGAAACATCCTCCAATGAGGGAGCATCAGCGTCTGAATCTTCGATTGATAAGTCGGGGCAGCGTGTTCAGAAGATGTTTGGCGAAATTGCTCCGCGTTATGATCTGATGAATCATGTCCTTTCGGGAGGAACAGATTATTACTGGCGATGGTACACAATTCGCAAAGCCTCTCCTCAAGGGACTGCGCCTATTCTCGATGTTTGCACCGGAACCGGGGACTTGGCATTTGCTTACTGGCTGCGTGGACAAAAGAAAATAGCAGTCACAGGCAGCGATTTCACGCCTGAAATGCTTGAACTAGCTCGCGAAAAGTTCAACAAAGAATACTCCACCAAAAACAATGATGCTGCAAATGTTGAATTTATCCAGGCAGACACTCAGCAGCTTCCTTTTGAAGATGATCATTTTCAAATTGTTTCAGTTGCATTTGGACTAAGAAATATTGCAGATACGATGCAGGGCTTGAAGGAAATGAAACGGGTCTGCCTGCCTGGTGGTCGTATTGTGATTCTCGAATTCTCGCTGCCTGGCAATCGTCTGCTGCGAGGAATCTACTCATGGTACTTTCGAAATATTTTGCCTCGAATTGGACAGTTCTTTGCCCAGAATAAACAGGGAGCTTATGAGTATCTTCCGGAAACGGTCTCTGCATTTCCATACGGTCAGGAATTGGCCAGTCTGTTAGAGCGGGCGGGGCTGGAAAAGGTGAAATTTATTCCTCTCACGTTTGGAATTGCCACTTTGTATATTGGATCCAAGCCCGAAACAAACAAGCAGCAGGAATCGTAGCGATCCTTGAGTTCTACAGAAAG
>JAESQE010000623.1 GCA_016765335.1 Planctomycetaceae bacterium | reverse complement strand
GGGTAATCAAATCGCCCGAAGTTCCAGTGAATCATCAAAGCAATTCGCTGGATCGCTGGCTGACTCACCGGGTTGTTGGCCCTGTCGTTTTTGCTGCCATCATGCTGTTAATGTTTCAGGCGATTTACACCTGGGCAGGTCCGTTAATGGACGGCATTGAATTAGCTCAAGGAACTTTAAGCAATCTGTTAACTCAATGGATGGGACCGGGAGCGCTTCGAAGTTTGATCTCAGATGGAATCATCGGCGGAGTCGGTTCGGTGGTTGTTTTTTTGCCTCAGATACTGATTCTGTTTCTGTTCATTGCGATTCTTGAAGACTGTGGCTACATGGCACGAGCTGCGTTTTTGATGGATCGCCTGATGACAAAAGTCGGCCTCAGCGGCAAAGCGTTTGTCCCGATGATGTCTTCGTTTGCTTGTGCGATCCCCGGGATTATGGCTGCCCGAACGATTGAAGATCGCAAAGAACGTTTTGTCACCATATTGGTTGCTCCCCTGATGAGCTGTTCTGCTCGCCTGCCTGTGTATTTATTGATGATCAACGCCTTCATTCCTCAGCAGTATTTTGCAGGCGGAATGATTTCGCTGCAAGGGTCAGTGCTGTTCGGCTTTTATATTCTGGGAGTTGTTGTTGCGATTCCGATTGCCTGGTTGCTGAAGAAAACATGGTTCAAGGGAGAGATCGCCCCGTTTGTAATGGAAATGCCTGGCTTCAAATGGCCTTCGCTTCGGGTGGTGTTTGATCGTGTCTGGGACAGCGGGAAATCATTTTTGATCCGGGCAGGTACTTTGATTTTTGTGACAACCATTCTCGTTTGGGCAGCTGGCTATTTCCCTGGAGATCATAGCCAGTTAGATAAAATTGTCGTTCAGCTCGAAAGTGACGAACTTGCTCAGGACGATCCGCAGCGTGAATTACTGAGCCAGCAAAGACGCGAGCTTTCTTCCGATTTATTAAACAACAGTTTTCTGGGAATGGCGGGGCATACCATCGAGCCGGTCGTGAAGCCGCTCGGTTGGGATTGGAAAATTGGAATTGGAGTGCTCGCTTCGTTCCCTGCTCGTGAAGTCGTGATCGGAACTTTAGGAACCATTTACAGTTTAGGCGGCGATGTTGATGAAGAAGATTCAGGGCTGATGGATCGAATGCACTCTGCCCGTCATCCTGATGGCACACCCGTCTTTACGATTCCGGTGGCACTTTCGGTGATGGTCTTTTTCGCTTTATGTGCCCAGTGTGGTGCAACATTAATGGTGATGCAACGCGAAACAAATTCCTGGAAGTGGCCGATCTTTTCCTTTGTGTACATGACCACCCTGGCGTACGTGGGAGCCTTCATCACCTACCAACTCGGCACAGTAATTATGTCCTCCATGTAAATGGTTTAGCCACGGATGAACACGGATTTCCACGGATAAAACCAACGTGTCCGCACAAGGTTCTCCCCCTTACGAAGGGGGAGTGAGAGGGGGTTTTTAGATTGTCCTTAGAGCTAAACAGTTTTAATAGAAAAGTAGGCCGGAACAAAATGTGCCGGAACTGTCTATTTTCAGAAATTAAAGTTTAAAATCACAGGCGATTCTATTTGCACAAGGAAGCAGTTCCGGCAATATGTATAATACAAAGCAATACGGCCTGTTGAAGTAGTTACACTTCTTTTCACGATGCATCAAAGGAGGGGCAAATGATAGATTGGCAATTAATAATCAGTTTGCTCATCGTGCTCGCCGCTGCGATTCAGTTGACACGATTACTCAGCAGCAAAAAATCAAACTGCGGAAGTTGCAACAGCTGCCCCAGCAACACAGACAACAACTCCCCCCTGATCAACCTTGACGATCTGACAAGCAAAAAATAGCGATCAAATTGCTACAAATTCCGCGTACCCTACCCGGCTGAAAAAGACATGTAAATCCCTCATGAGTGTTTGGCGTATTTAGTAACTCCTTAGAGATTTCAAGAATTCACTTTGGTGATTCCCTCGTGTTTCCAATCATTTTTTTGATCTTCTGGGATAGAAAAATCCCAATCAGTTGATATGTGAATGAGTTCCTTAGGAAGATACTGCCATACATGTATTCTCGTAGGCGTGGCTGTTGTATTGCAGAAAATATGATGTATCGAATCCCATGACGTGTCATTGATATTTTGTGGATGATTGTTTGTTGTTGATTTGCAAACATTATCAGAATCTGGTCCATCTAACGAATCAAGCGTAAGCTCGGAAATTGAGTGAAACATCTTTCCAACAAGTATTGCTCTGCGTTTGTTAGATTCCTCTGCGTGAGTCTTCTCATCACCTGCAAGTTGATTAGGATCAATGTAATTATCATTGAATCTTGGGCCTCCCAATTCTCCATCAAAACCATAATCACAACACCCTGAAGAAGCACAACCCATTTTTTGAATTTGTTCTACACTTTCTTTTTCAAATTCTGAACTCTTGCTGCTTTCAATTTTGAATCGAAATCTGATCATTGTGGAATTAACTGGAGTCCCATCCATTGAGAAGTTGAAAAATTCTACTGGGATTTTTGAAGAATCAAAATCTGTGTTAATCGAACCAAAATTTTCATCCGTATATCTGGAAAACCAATACCACTCCGGATTATATTTTTCTACAAGTGGTTTGATAATATGACCTAAAATGGTATTTGACCAATTGGCGTTACCGAAAGGTTGCTTATTCGGCGCAAAGATGCAGATTTGTCGTGTCATTTTATGGCGTCTTTCCAAATTCGTCAGGTAAATATTGACTATAATTCTCTCGAAGATACTCAATCCCCTCGTTGTCGTCTGAAATTTCAAGTTCGAGAGCTTTCCTAATTCATTCGAGCCTTACCTTGGTGCCGTGCAGTATCTCAGACCACCGGTATGCAAATATGTCATGATGTTTTCCGACTAATACGTGGCCAGGTTGCCTATCGCTTTGATTGACATCTTCAAGTGCATCATCAGCTATCTCATCACTTATCGCAATGAATTTGTAATGACATTTTGTCTTGTCAAAATTTGTGTTTGCCATGATCTTTGTGGCATATTTTTTTGTTTGTACCAATTCAGTTTGAGAGATTTTCACCAATGGTCGCTTCAGCTCTATCACCACAAACTCGAATTTATCGCCCTTACCCCTCATAAATTTTTTCCAAAGCACCAAGTCTGGAACATCTCGCAAATCCTTCATCTTGCTGGTATCGATTGTGTCCCAAGTAGGATCACCAATAATTGCTAGATGCTGTTTCAAAACTGTACTAAGTCTTACGTCGTCTCCACCAAGAAGATATTCGTCTCCAAAGATCCACAAGTTGTGGGCTAAGAGGCGATGTAGTTGAGAGCGTTCTTTAACAAAAGGCTTATTGACTTTGTCGTGGACGAGTTGCTCTAATCCATTCAGAAATGCAAGACGCTCTGATACGATATTTGCAGATTGTATTATTGCACTCAAGCTGGTTTGCTCCAAAAGCTTCAAGAGCTTTTCCCTGTCGTCATCAGTCAGCTTCAGAACTTCTTCAAAGATCGTCCCGAGACTAGAAGGACTGCTTTCCAACGCCTCTTTCAAGAGGTGGTAAGTTAGCCTTCG